>DATLEG010000159.1:0-7902 GCA_035525465.1 Saccharimonadales bacterium (SeqCode) | reverse complement strand
CCAGCTCGGTCGCGAGCACGACGAGCGCGTAGACCAGATCGGTGTACTCCGACAGCGCGCGCTCCGGAGATTCGGTCACCGCGGCGAGGGCGAGCTCGAGCGCTTCTTCACCCACCTTCTGGGCGATGGCGCCGCGTCCCTTGCGGAACAGCTCCGCGGTGTAGGAGCCCGCGGGCAGCTCGCGCTTGCGCTCCGCGAGCAGGACGGCGAGGTCGCCGAGCGTCTTCGCCAGGGGCACCGCTTCCAGGTCGCCCCAGCAGCTGCGCGTGCCGGTGTGGCAGACGGGTCCCGCGGGGTGAGCGCGGACCAGAAGCGCGTCGCCGTCGCAGTCGGCACGGACATCGACCGCGTGGAGCACGTTTCCGCTGCTCTCACCCTTCTTCCAGAGCGTTCCCCGTGACCGGCTGTGGAAATGGACCTCGCTCGTCCGGAGCGTCGCATCGAGCGCCTCGCGGTCCATCCAGGCAAGCATCAGCACCGTGCCGTTCGCGGCGTCCTGGACGATCGCCGGAACGAGGCCCTGTGCGTCGAAGCGCACCGTCGCCGGGTCGAGGGTCATGAGGCGAGCGCCCGTTCCGGAGGCCGAACCGGGACGCCGGCGGCGGCGAGCCCGGCCTTCACCTGTCCGACGGTGAGCTCGCCGTAATGGAAGATCGACGCCGCGAGCGCGGCGTCCGCGCCGCTGTCGCGGAACAGGGTCACGAAATCCTCGGCCGAGGACGCCCCACCCGAGGCGATGATCGGGACCTCCACGGCGGACGCGACCGCGTTGGTGAGCTCGAGGTCGAAGCCGAGCTTGGTGCCGTCGCGGTCGATGCTGTTCAGGAGGATCTCCCCTGCGCCGCGCCCGACCGCCTCGCGGGCCCAGGCCACGACCTCGCGACCGGTCGGGCGCCGGCCACCGTCCACGACGACCTCATAGCCATGCTCGCCACGCCGCGCATCGATCGACAGAACGGTCGCCTGCGCCCCATAGCGTTCGGCGATCTCACCGATGAGCTCGGGACGCCGGACCGCGGCGCTGTTCACGGCGACCTTGTCCGCGCCGACCCGGAGGATCTCCCCCGCGAGATCGGCGGAGGCGATGCCGCCGCCCACGGTGAACGGAATGAAGAGCTCCTCCGCCACGCGCGCGGCGAAGTCGATGACCGTGCGGCGCCCCTCGTGCGAGGCGTTGATGTCCAGGAAGACGAGCTCATCCGCGCCGGCCCGGTCGTAGCGCCGGGCGAGCTCGACCGCGTCGCCGACGTCCTTGGTGTCGACGAAGCGGATGCTCTTCACGACCTTGCCGTCGCGAACGTCCAGGCAGGGAATGACGCGCTTGGCGAGCACGTCAGTCGCCGCGCATCGCGGTCATCGCCTCGGCGAGGGAGAAGCGACCGAGATAGAGCGCGCGACCAACGATGATCCCGCGCACGCCGCGGTGCCGGAGCTTGGCGACCGCCCGGATGTCCTCGAGCGAGCCGACGCCACCGGAGTAGATGAGATCGCCGCCAAAAGCCCGGGCCACCGCCTCGGTCGAGACGAGGTCCACTCCCTGCAGGGTGCCATCGATCGAGACGTTGGTGTAGATGATCGTCGGCACTCCCTCGATCGCGAGCTTCCGTGCGAGATCGGCGGCCTTCACCGTGGATGTCTCGGTCCAGCCGTGTGAGGCGACCAGTCCATTGCGGGCATCGACCGCGACGGCCATCCCGTCGGCGTGGCGATCGACGAGCCGGCCGATGAGCTCCGGATCCCGCACCGCAGCCGTCCCCACGACGATGCGCGACACCCCTGCCTCGGCGAAGGCCTCGGCGGTGTCGAAGTCACGGATGCCGCCGCCGGCCTGGATCTTCACGGTGAAACGGTTCGCGATCTGCCGGATGTGCTCGAGATTCGCCGGCGTGCCGGTCCGGGCCCCGTCGAGGTCGACGACATGCAGCCATTCGGCGCCCTCGGCGACCAGCCGCTTCGCCGCCTCCAGGGGTGAGGGCGCGACATCCTCGGCGGTCGCGAAATCTCCGCGGGTCATCCGGACGCAGCGCCCGTCCAGGATGTCGATCGCCGGGTAGACGATCATGCCGCGGTCCCGGCGGCCGGCGCTGCCGCTGCAGCCTCGGCGAAGGCCCGGATGATCCGCAGGCCGTTCGCCCCGGACTTCTCGGGGTGGAATTGGACCCCCAGCAGCCCCTCGCTGCCGACGATCGCCAGGCGGGGGCCCCCGTACTCGACGGTCCCCAGAACGACGTCGTCGTCGGTCTCCGGCGCATAGCTGTGCACGAAATAGAAGTGGTCCCCGTCGGTCACGTCACGGAGCCACGGGTGCGATCCCTGGAGGTCGATCCCGTTCCAGCCGATCTGCGGGACCCGCGGCACGCCGGTGATCCTGGTGACGCTCCCGCAATAGAACCCGAGTCCCGGCTCGGCGGTGTCCTCGTCGCTGCCTTCGAACAGGAGCTGCATCCCGACGCAGATCCCCAGGATCGGGACCCGCCGCTTGCGCGCGGCGCGGAGGGGTACGGCGAAGCCGTAGCGGTGGAACTCCCGGCTGCAGTGACCGAAGTTCCCGACGCCGGGCAGCACGATCGCCGTCGCGTCGGCCAGGCGCGCGGGGTCGCGCACCAGGGTCGCTTCGGAGCCGACGGCGGCGAAGGCCTTCTGCACGCTGGCCAGGTTCCCCACCCCGTAGTCGACGATCGCGATCACCACCTCATTGTCGGGCATCGGGGCGTGCGCGCGGGGTCAGGCGCGCCCGGCGAGCGCCTCGACCAGGCGCTTCACCGCCCCGGTGAGGGCGGATTGCTCGGCGATCACGGCGAGCCGGTCCGGATCGCGTGGCGCGCGCGGGAGGGTGCCGTCGCCACCGCGCACCGGACAGTCCACCGCCGGCGCGACCACCCGGCGGGCGGCTTCGAGGTACGCGGCCGAGGCGGTGAGCTTGCGGCGGATCGCGGGATCGAGCCCGGTGGCCGCAAGCGCCGCGTCGAGCGAGCCATAGCGCCGGAGCAGCCCGCTCGCGGTCTTCTCGCCGATCCCCGCGACCCCGGGGAGACCGTCGGACGGATCGCCCCGCAGCAGCGCGTAGTCGAGATACCGGTCGCCGGGGATGCCGTACTTCGCGGCGATCCAGCCCTGATCGACCTCGGCGAGCTGGCTCACCCCACGCAGGGTGTAGAGCACCTTCACCTGGGGGTCGCGCACGACGGCGAACAGGTCGCGGTCGCCGGTCACGATCTCGACCGGTCCTGCTGCGGTGGCCGCGATCGTCGCGATCACGTCCTCGGCCTCGAAGCCGGTCGCCTCGGCGTAGGAGATCCCGATCGCGTCGAAGATCTCCAGCAGCACCGGGAACTGGAGCCCGACGTCATCCGGCGGGTCGTCGGGACCCGCGAGGCGATGGGTCTTGTACGTCGGGAGCGCCTCGACCCGGAAGGCCGGCCGCCAGTCGTTGTCGAGCGCGACGATGAGCCGGTCGGCGCGGCGGTCGGGGATGAGCCGGGTGAGGAACCCGAGGAAGCCGTGCGCGGCATGGATCTTCGACCCATCCGGCGCCCGCATCTCGGGGATGGCGTGATAGGCCCGGTAAAGCAGGCTCGCCGCGTCCAGCAAGAGGAGCGGACCGCGCGTCAGCTCAGGCGCCGATGCGCCCCTTGCTCGAGGGCACCTGCGCGCCCCGGCGGGGATCCTGGCGCGACGCGGCGTCGATGACCCGGCCGAGGCCCTTTGCCGCCGCCTCGAGCAGGTGATGGGAGTTCCCGCCGCGGACCTCGGTCAGGTGCAGGGTGAACCGGCCGGTCTGGGCGAACGACTCCAGGAAGTGCGGCATGAGGGTGGTGTCGAACGAGCCAACGATCCGCTGCTTCGGCTTGAGGTCGTACGCGAAGCCGGGCCGGCCGCCCAGATCGACGGCGACGTTCACGAGCACCTCGTCCATCGGCAGGCTGATCGAGGCGTAGCGGACGATGCCGCGGCGGTCGCCGAGCGCCTCGTCGAGCGCGCGGCCGAGGACCAGGCCGAGGTCCTCGACGGTGTGGTGCTGATCGACCTCGAGGTCGCCCCGCGCCTTCACGGTCAGGTCCATGAGCCCGTGGACGGCGATGAGCTCGAGCATGTGATCGAGGAACGGAAGGGTGGTCGAGACCTTCGCCTTCCCGCCCGCGTCGAGACGGAGCGAGACGTCGATGTTCGTCTCCTTGGTCTTCCGTTTCACCGCGCCCGCGCGCGCGCCGCGGCCGGCCGTGGCGGTCTTCCTGGCGGGACTCACGCGCTCACCTTCGCCTGTCGCGTAAAGACCCGGCCGATCGCGGCAACGACCTTCGCGTTCTCTTCGGGCGTGCCGATGGACACGCGCAAACACCCCGCGCAGCCGGGCCACATCGAGATGTCCCGGATGAGGATCCCCTGCTCGAGGAACCGGGCGTGCGTGCCCGCGGTGTCCCCGTCGGCGAGCCGGAACAGGATGAAGTTCGTCGTGGACGGGAAGGGCTCGACGCCCGGCGCGCTCTGGAGCGCGGCGTACACGAGGTCGCGCCCCACCCGGCATTCCTCGACCCGCCGCGCGATGTCGTCATCGAGACCGGCGAGCTTCGCCCCGACCGCGTGGGTCAGCGCGCTCACGTTGTAGGGAAGCTGCACCGCGCGGAAGCGATCGGCGATCCGCGGATCGACGATGAGGATGCCCAGACGTAGCCCGGCGGAGGCGCGGGCCTTCGAGAACGTCTTGCTCACCACGACGTTCGGATGAGCGGCAACGCGGGGCAGGATCGTGGTGTCCGCAAAGTCGCTGTAGGCCTCATCAACGAGCACGAGCGTCTCGGGATACGCCGCGGCGACGGCGAGGATGAGATCGTGGTCGATGAGGTTCCCGGTCGGGTTGTTCGGCGTGGTGAAGCAGACGATCGCCGGCTTGGTGCGCTCCATCGCCGCGAGGGCTCGCTCGGCGGTGAGGTCGTACGGCAGGCCGATCTCCTCGTTCACGACGGTCCCGCCGGCGATCTGGGCCAGGCGCTCGTGCATCGAATAGGTCGGTTGGAAGAGCAGCGTCGTTCGGCCGTGGCCGCCGAACACAAGGAAAGTGTTCAGCAGGACCTCGTTGCTCCCGTTGCCGAAGATGAGCTGGTCCCCAGATACGCCGAACCCCTTCGCGAGGGCGTCACGCAGGACCGCCGCGCCGGTCGCGGCGGGATAGCGGTTCAGCAGGACCTCATTCAGCTCCTCGGGCGTGAGATACGTTCCGGCGCGGTTCGGCTCGGCCCACTCGTTCGCGTTCACCCGCACCTCGGCGCTCGCGGCCTGCTGGGTCTTGTACGCGCCGAAGCCGGCCAGGTCATCGCGCGGGCGCGGGAGGATGTCGCTCACCCACATAGCCTGACACATGCCGGCCACAGGGTCCGCGAGCCTCACCCACAATGGAGCGGTGGAAGGGATCGTGGTCCTCTGCGGCGGCGTGGGCGCGGCCCGGTTCCTCTCCGGCCTGCTCTCGGTGACCGACCCGGAACGGGTCACCGCTGTGGTGAACGTCGCCGACGATGACCGGTTCTACGGTCTTCACGTGTCCCCCGACATCGACACCGTGCTGTACACGCTCGCCGGATTGGTGCACGAGGAGCAGGGCTGGGGACGGCGCGAGGAGACCTTTCACCTGCAGGAGGAGCTTGCCCGGCTGGGCGCGGAGACCTGGTTCCGACTGGGCGACCGTGATCTCGCGACCCACGTCCTGCGCACCGAGGCCCTCGCGCGCGGCGACACGCTTACCGCCGTCACTGATCGGATGCGCCGGTCGCTCGGGATCGGCGCACGGATCCTGCCCGCGACCGATGAGGAGCAGAAGACCGAGGTCCGGACCGACGCCGGCTGGATCGCGTTCCAGGAGTACTTCGTGCGCCGGCGCGGGGCCGACACGGTGCACGAGCTGCGCTTCGTGCCCGCGGCATCCCCCACCCCGGAGGTCCTGCGGTCCATCGCCGCTGCGGCGACCATCGTCATCGCTCCGAGCAACCCCTTTGTGAGCATCGGGCCGATCCTCGCGCTGCGCGGCCTCCGTCAAGGGGTCCACGACGCGGCCGCCACGGTGGTCGCGGTGAGCCCGATCGTGGCCGGCGCGGCGATCAAAGGTCCCGCGGCCGCGATGCTCGCGAGCCTGGGGCACGAGGTCTCGGCGCTTGGGGTCGCGCGCCTGTACGCCGGGATCGCCGACGTCTTCGTGCTCGACGAAAGCGACGCCGCGCTGCTCCCGGCGGTCCAGGAGCTTGGGCTGCGCGCGGTCGCGGTCCCCACGCTGATGCGCGATGCCGGAAGTCGCGCCGCGCTGGCGGCCGCGACCCTCGCCGCGTCCGCGGGGTGAGCCGGACCGCGATCGTGATCGTCGCGCGTGATCCGCGCGGCGCCAAGCGGCGACTCCGCGACGTGCTCACGCCGGGTCAGCGCGAAGCCCTGAGCCGGGCGATGCTCGCCGACGTGCTCGCGGCGTGTCGCGGGACGCGGGCCGACGTGCTGGTGGTGACCGAGAGCAGGGTGGTCGCCCGGATCGCGCGCGCCGCGGGCGCGGCGGTGCACCGGGCCGAAGCGAAAGGAACGCGCGCCTGTGCCCGGATCGGGACCCGGGTCATGGCCGGACGGGGGGCGAGCGCGGTCCTCGTGCTCCCGGCGGACCTCCCGCTGCTCCGCCAGGCCGATGTCCGCCGGCTCCTCGCTGCCGGAGCGCGGGAGGGGGTGGTGGTAACTGCCGACCGCCACGGTCGCGGCACGAACGCGCTGCTCCTCCGGCCGGCGGGCGCGATGGCCGCGCTCTTCGGACCGGCGAGCTTCACCGCTCATGTGAACGCCGCGTGCCGCGGCGGCCTGCCGCTCCGGACGCCGCGGATCGCCGGTGTGCGGCTCGATGTCGATACGCCCGATGACCTTCGTCTGCTCCGGCAGAAGCGACGGCTCGCCGGGCCACGGACCGCCGCGGTGCTGCGCGCGCTCGACTAGCCGCGCAGCTCCATCGACGCGGCGTGATAGGCCATCCCCTCGTAGCGCGCGATCGCGACGCCCGCACGGGCCGCGGCGGTGAGATCGCGGTGCGCGGTGACCCGGGTCGTCCAGCGCACGAAGTCGTCGACCCGGAGCGGTGACGACCACCGGGCCGATCCGCCGGTGGGGAGGCAGTGGTTCGAGCCGGCGACGTAATCGCCGAACGCGACGGCGCTCTTCGTGCCGATGAACACCGCCCCCGCGTTGCGGGACCGCGACGCGAGCCGGGCGGCGCGCCGACCGGAGAGGCTGAGGTGCTCGGGCGCGGCCTCGGCCGCGGCGGCAAGCGCGGCCGTGAGCGACGACGCGCGGTACAGGCCGATCGTCCCCGGCCGGCTGCCGACCTTGTTCAGCACCGTCGCGACGACCGCGAGCAGGCCCGCGCTGTCGGAGACCAGGGCGGCGAAGGGTGCCCCGCCGTGCTCCGCCTGGGCCTGTAGGTCAAGCACGATGGCCGCAGGGTCGGCATCGGCACCGGCGACGATGACCAGCTCGCTCGGGCCCTGAAGCGCGTCGATGCCGACGTCGGCCGAGACGAGCCACTTCGCCGCGGTGGTGTAGGTGTTGCCCGGTCCCACGATCTTGTCCACCGCCGGCAGCGTGGCGGTGCCGTAGGCGAGCGCGGCGACGGCGGCCGCGCCCCCCGCGCGATACAGGCCGCGCGCCCCGACCTTGGTCGCGGCGTAGGCGAGCACCGGATCGATCTCGCCATCCCCCGGCATCGGCGAGGCGAGCACCAGATCGTCGACCCCGGCGATACGGGCCGGGACACCGATCATCAGCGCCGTCGAGGGATAGCCGACGGTCCCCCGAGGCACGCAGCCCCCCACGCGCGCGAGGGCCTGTGGGACGAACGCCTCGCTGAACGCTGAGCCACGGTGACGGATCGTCTTCGGCCGCTGGGTG
>DATLEG010000154.1:0-2550 GCA_035525465.1 Saccharimonadales bacterium (SeqCode) | reverse complement strand
GCCCCGGCTGGTCCGCGGACTCGGCGGCGACTGGGCCGATACCAGACTGCCGCTCCCACCGGGGAGCTGGCATGACGTCATCAGCGGCACGGCGATCCGGTCCGACCGGCTCGCCGACCTGCTCGGTGCGTTCCCGGTCGCGCTGCTCCTCCGGGAGAACGGGCGTTGAGCGGCCGGAGGGAAAGCGCTGACCTGGTCGTCTGGGCTCCGCGGGCGGAGCGGGTCGAGCTCGTCACGACCACCGGACGCATACCGCTCCGCCCCGATGGCGACGCTTGGTTCCGCACGCGGAAGCCGCCGGCCGGGACCGACTACCAGCTCTCGCTCGACGGCGGCGAGCCGCTGCCCGACCCGCGCTCAGCCTTCCAGCCCGCAGGTCCGCAGGGCCCGTCGCGGGTCGTCGATCACGACACCTTCGGCTGGACCGACGGGAGCTGGCAGGGGGTCGGGCTCGCCGACCTGATCATCTACGAGCTCCACATCGGGACCTTCACCCCGGAGGGCACGTTCGACGGCGCGATCGCGCGCCTGGACGATCTGGTGGATCTCGGTGTGACCGCGATCGAGCTGCTCCCCGTGGCCGAGTTCCCCGGCGAGCGGGGGTGGGGCTATGACGGCGTGGACCTCTACGCGCCGCATCACGCCTATGGCGGGCCGGACGGGCTCCGGCGGCTCGTCGACGCGGCCCATGCCCGGGGCCTCGCGGTGATCCTGGATGTGGTCTACAACCATCTCGGCCCGGACGGGAACCACCTCGCGAAGTTCGGGCCGTATTTCACCAGCGCGTACACCACGCCCTGGGGCGACGCCTTGGACTTCGACGGTCCCGGTGCCGGGCCCGTACGCAGGCATTTCATCGACAACGCCGGCTACTGGCTGGAGCGCTATCACCTCGACGGCCTGCGGCTCGACGCCGTGCACGCGATCAACGACCGCTCGGCCCAGCATCTCCTTGAAGCGCTCGCCCTGCGCGCCGCGGCGGTCACCGAGGGGCCGCGGCGGCTCCTCATCGCTGAAAGCGACCTCAACGATCCGCGGTTCGTCACGCCGCGCGCGCAGGGCGGCTATGGCATCGACGCGCAATGGAGCGACGATCTGCATCACGCGATCCACGCCCTGCTGACCGGTGAGCGCGCCGGCTACTACGCCGACTTCGGCACCGCGGACGACCTGGCGAAGGCGCTCCGCCAGGCCTTCGTCTATGACGGACGGCACTCGACCTTCCGCGGCCGTCCCCATGGCCGCGCGGTGACCGGGCTTTCCGGTCACCGGTTCCTGGCCTACAGCCAGGATCACGACCAGGTCGGGAACCGGGCCTGCGGCGAGCGCCTCGAGCACCTCGTCGGGCCGGCCAAGGCCCGGATCGCCGCCGCGCTCGTCCTCCTCTCCCCCTTCGTCCCGATGCTGTTCCAGGGCGAGGAGTGGGCCGCGAGCAGCCCGTTCCAGTACTTCACCGACCATGGCCCCGAGCTCGGCCGCCTGGTCCGCGATGGCCGCCGCCAGGAGTTCGCCTCATTCGGCTGGGACCCGCTCTCCATCCCCGACCCGCAGGACCCGGCCACGTTCGAGCGCTCGAAGCTGCGGTGGGAGGAGCGCGCACTGGCGGACCACGCCGCGATGCTCGCCTGGTACCGCGACCTCATCGCGCTGCGCCGATCCGAGCCGGCGCTGCGTGACGGTGATCTTGCCGCCGTGCGCATCGATCATCGGCCCGACGGGCGATTCGTCGTCGCGCGCGGCCCGATCACCCTCGCCCTCAACCTGGGAGGGGAGGAGCTCGTTCTCGACCGCAGCGGAGCGCTCCGGCTGGCCTCCGGGGGTGTGCGGCCGTTCGACGGCGGCGTGGTCCTTCCCCCGCTCGCCGTCGCCGTCCTGCGCCGCTAGGCCGAGCGCTTCGCCTTTGACGCCGGCTTCGCGCTCCGGATCGGCGTCGGCTTCGCGGCAGCAGGACGCGTGCCCGCCGCAGCGCTGCACACCGTCTCGACGATGAGCCGGGTGACGATGTAGGGGTCGCAGTTCGCGTTCGGCCGGCGGTCTTCGATATACCCCTTCTTGTCGCGGGCGACCTGCCAGGGGATCCGAACCGAGGCGCCACGATCGCTCACGCCGTAGCTGAACTCCTTATACGACGCGGTCTCGTGCAGACCGGTGAGCCGCTCCTCGATGCCGTAGCCATAGTTCTTGATGTGCAGCTCGGCCCGCGTGCCCAGCGCTTCCGCCGCCGCGACGCAGGCGTCGTAGCCCGAGCGCATCGCCTTGGTGGAGAAGTTCGTGTGCGCTCCCGCACCGTTCCAGTCACCACGGACCGGCTTGGGATCCAGGGTCGCGCTGATGCCGAAATCCTCTGCGACGCGGTAGAGCAGCCAGCGGGCGATCCACAGCTGGTCGGCGGCGTCCGGCGGCGGGAGCGGCCCGATCTGGAACTCCCACTGGCCGGGCATGACCTCGGCGTTGATCCCGGCGATCATGAGCCCCGCCCGGATGCAGGCATCGAGGTGGGCCTCGACGACCTCGCGGCCGAACACCTCGTCGGCCCCGACGCCACAGTAG
>DATLEG010000133.1:0-3826 GCA_035525465.1 Saccharimonadales bacterium (SeqCode) | reverse complement strand
GACCACGACTCCCGCCGCGCGAGCACGCTCGGCCGCACGACCCAGCATCGCTTCCGAACGATCGAGCCCGACGACCGCATGCCCGTCCGCTGCCAGGGCCACGGCGATCCGGCCCGTACCGCAACCGAGCTCGAGGACCGGGCCGCCGGTGCCGGAGGCCACCGAGCGGAACCAGTCCACATCAGGCCAGGGAGGATCCGAAGGGCCGAAGCCGTACTGCAGGTCGTAGTACGCGGCGGAGCGGGCGTCATCGGCGGGCGTGGCCGGCGCGCCCGTCCAGTCCGGCATCACCCCGCGGTCACGCGCCGGGCGTGGGCCTCCTTCGCCTCGCGGAGGAGCTCCGGCCGGGTGAGGATGTCCACCGCGGTGAAGGCGAGCGCCTTGGCCGCGACATGCATCGCTTCGAGGGCCGCGGGCTCGCGCGCCGCTGCGGCGAAGGCGTGCGAATGCCAGGGCACGCGCTCCGACGTGATCGCCAGGAACGGATGGATCGAGGGAACGGCGCTCGAGACGTTCCCCATATCGGTCGAGCCGGAGGTCTCCCCCGCGCGGCGCGGGCCCATCGTCCGGCCGAGTGCCGTCGCGTTGGCGGCGAATGCCGCCCCGAGCGGCGGGTTGGTCGTCACGCGGTCCATCGTCTCTCCCCACGCGTGGACCAGCTCACAGCCGGTCGCCCGCGCCGCGCCCTGGAAGCAGGCCAGGACCCGCTCGCGAAGCTCCGCCAGGTACACCGGGTCGGCGGCCCGCACGATGATCATCGCGGCCGCGCGCTCGGGAATGATGTTCGCCGCCTGGCCACCATCGGTGATGATCCCGTGGATCCGCGAATCGACCCGGACGAGCTGCCGGAGGGCCGACATCGCGGTCCAGCCGAGGAGCAGCCCGTCGAGCGCGTTCACTCCCATCGAGGGCGCTGCGGCGGCGTGCGCCGCTGTTCCGCGGAATTCGATGTGCAGGACCGACAAGGCGAGCATCAGGGGATCCGCGACATCGTGGTCGGCAGGGTGGAACATCATCGCGACGTCGACGTCACGGAAGAGGCCGGCGTCGAGCAGCTTCACCTTCCCCGCTCCGCGCTCCTCCGCGGGGGTGCCGTACAAGCGCACGGTCCCGCGAAGATCGGCGATGACCGCCGCCAGCCCGAGGAACGCGCCGGCCGCGGCGGTGCCGATGAGGTTGTGGCCACACCCGTGGCCCACGCCCGGAAGCGCGTCGTATTCCGCGAGGATCGCGATCACCGGAACCCTGCCATCCTTCTCACCGCGGATCTCGGAGGAGAACGCGGTCTCGACGCCGGCGGCCGGGGCGACCACGGTGTGATCGTTCGCCCGCAGGAGCTCGGCGAAGGCGGCAGCCGCGAAGCGCTCCTCGTAGGCCGTCTCGGGGTGCTCGTGGATCCGCAGGGCGAGGTCATCGAGCGACGCCGAAAGGTCGTCGATGCGCGCCGCGATCCGGTCTTTCACGCGCTCGGCGTCCATGGACGTTCGAGCCTAACGAACGCTCAGGTCGTTCGCGCGGACAGGACGACCTCGGCGAGGAGAAAGGTCCCCACCACGAACGCCGCGGTGAGCGGGGTGAGGCCGTCGATGACCCGGAGGATCGCCACCAGTCCCACGACCGAGCCGGCGATGACGCCGCGGCGGACGGCCCGGAGGGTGGACCCCTCTCGACCGGAGCTCCGCCGTCGACGGGAGGTGAGCATGACCAGCAGCGCGGCGACCAGCGCGCCGACCGTCACCGCGACGCCCGCGATCGCGGCCAGAACGGTGACCATCCGGTCGGGATCGCGCGTCGCGACGACGAACACCGTCGCCGCGCCGCCGGCCGCCGCGACCAGGAGCAGGGCCGTCTTCAGCGATCGTCCCCGCGCAGCGCGAAGGGAAAGCGTCCGGTCGGCTCCTCATCGGTCGCGAGCGCCTCGAGCGGCGCGAGGGCGAGCCGCGGCTGCTCGACCCCGGACGCGAGCGGCGTGCGCCCGAGCGCCTCGATCGCGTCGGTGGCCCGGTCGAGGGTCCGCAGCGACTCGCCGTACTTCTTCGCGGCGTTGTCGAGATGCCGGCCGAGCTGTTCGTGCTGCGCCCGGAACCGCTCGACCTCGAGCGCGACGTGCTGGATGCCGTCCTGGAGCTCCCGCGACCGCTCGTGCATCGCCAGACCGCGCAAGCCGGCGGAGACCAGCTGGAGGTAGGCGAGGAGCGTGTTCGGCGAGGTCGGGATCACCCGGCGCAGCGCGCAGTACTCGCGCAGGTCGAGATCCTCGCTCTCGCGGATGATCGCCTCGTAGTAGACATTCTCGGCGGGGATGTACAAAAAGGCGTAGTCGATGGTCCCCTCATGCGGCGCGACGTACTTCGCGACCGCATCGACATGTCGCTTCACCGCCTGAAGGAACGCCCGGCGCTTCAGCTTCCGGTCGGCGTCATCGGTCGCGGCGGCCAGGGCGTTGAACGACTCCATCGGGAACTTCGCGTCGATCGGGACGAGCTTGCCGGCAAAGCGGACGACCGCGTCGACCCGGGTGCCGTCCCGGTAGCCGTATTGGATGCTGAACGCGTTCGCCGGGAGGCTGTCCTCCAGGACCCGCTCCATCAGCAGCTCGCCGAAGCCGCCCCGCAGCTTCGGTGCGCGGAGCAGGTCATGGAGCGACCCGACATCCTTTGCCAGCTCGCCGATCCGCAGGCTCTGCTCGCCCAGCGAGGCGAGCTTCGAGCCGAGATCCCCGAGCGTCCGCTGGGTCGCCCCGGACTGGGTGAGGAGCTGCTGCTCGGTCGTGCCGAGCGACCGGTGGACCTCGGTGCGCAGGTCGGCCATTGCCTGGGCGTTCCCGGACCGCAGCTCGGCGATCGACGTCTGGAGCGATCCCTGGAGAAGCCCGACCTCCGCCGACATCGCCTGCCGCACCGTGGCGAGCGTTTCCGCGGTCCCCGCCGGGCCACCGGACCGGCCCCGCAGGACCAGGAGCAGGAGAGCGCCGATGACCAGCGCGCCGACCACCGCCCCCAGGGCCAGGCTCCCGAGCTCCATCAGCGGTGCCGATCCATCAAGACGGATTCTGACAGGCTGGCCGCCAAACCGCACGCCCGTCTGAAATCTTTTTTGGTATCGGCCAGGAGACGGTCCCGGCCGGCCCTGCGCACCTCGCCACCGCGCGGCCGCACCGCTACGGTTCCGCCCGGATGAGCGCGCCTGGCGAACCCGACAGCATGCAGACCGAGAAGCCGGTCCCCACGGCCCCGCGCCTGGGGGCCGGGCACGCCCTCACCTACTCCGCCGGATCGGTCGGAGCCGGGGCGTTCTTCGCCTTCAACAACTTCGTCCTGCCGCAGCTGCTGAAGGCCGCGGGCGCGGGCGACCTCCTCACCGGCCTGCTCTCCTCCACCCGGAGCATCGAGGGGGTGCTCATCCAGCCGGCGATCGGCGCGCTCTCCGACAAGACCAGGACCCGGTTCGGCCGGCGCCGGCCGTTCATCGCGGCGGCCGTCCCGGTCTCGGCGGCGTTCTTCCTGTTCGCCGCCGCGCAGCAGGGCATCGTGGGGCTGGCGATCGGGATCGTGCTGTTCTCGATCTTCTTCAACATCGCGGCCGATCCCTACGTCGCCCTGTTAGCCGATATCACCCGCCCCGTCGACCGAAGCCTGCTCTCCGGGATCTCGAGCGGCATCCAGCTCCTGAGCCAGGTGGCCTTCCTCCTCGCCGTCTCGCTCACCGCCGGCAGCGGCGGCGGGATCCCCGGCTGGACCTATGGCGCGGTCGCCGGACTGCTGGTGCTCACCTTTGGGATCACCGTCCTCGGCATCCGTGAGCCGGCAGCGCTCCGCCCGGGCCC
>DATLEG010000132.1:0-2086 GCA_035525465.1 Saccharimonadales bacterium (SeqCode) | reverse complement strand
TGGAGGACGCGGTCGCGGTGGCCGCGGCGGCAGGCTCGGCGCTCGACCAGGAGGCGCCGGCCGCTCCGCGCATCGCGCGCGCGTGAGCAGCGGTCGCCCGGCCTGGCGGCTCCCGCCGTCCGACCTCGCGCGTCGCGCGCTCCCGATCGTCGAGCTCCCCGCCGGGACTGCGGTCGTGCGGATCCACACCGTCGGCCGGAACCCGCGCTACTTCGGTCGCACCGGGCAGGCGCGCTTCGACGCGCCGGACGGCAGCTACGGCGTTTGCTACTGTGGGCTCGACGACGCGGCGGCCTTCGTGGAGACCATCCTCCGCGACCAGGACCTCGGCGGCATCGCCCAGGCCGACCTGGCCTCTCACGCCATCGCCGACGGGGTACTCGTCCGTCCGGCGCGGCTCGTCGCGTTCGGCGGCACCGGGCTTCGCCGGCTCCGCGCCACGGCCGGCACCGTGCATGCCACCTACCGCGTGACCCAGGCGTGGTCGCACGCTCTCTGGGCCCATCCCGACCAGCCGGATGGCATCCGCTACCGGAGCCGGTTCGATGACGACCAGCACTGTGTCGCGCTGTTCGATCGCGCGGCGGCGGCGGTGCGGTTCACGGCCAGCGCGCCGCTGTCGGCCGTGCCGCTCAGGCTTGGAGCGATGCTGGACCGGTACGGGCTCGCGCTCTACGAGTGATCGGGGCTAACGGTGATCGGGAAGGCAACGGCCAGGGGGTGGGATCCCGGGTTCAGGCGAGGTGCCGCATCCCGGGGCGCGTGGTCCCGCGCTCGCGGCTATCCAGCAGCATCCCGCGCACGTCGAGTCGGTCGCACAGCGCGGCGATACGGGGGTCGAACCTCCGGCCGGCGTACTCGCGGATGTACGCCAGCACCATTTCCGTAGGCCAGGCATCGCGGTAGACCCGGTCGGACGTGAGCGCATCGTAGACGTCCGCGACCATGACCAGCCGTCCGGACAGCGGGATCGCCTCCCCCGCCACTCCCTGGGGATATCCCTGCCCATCCCACTGTTCGTGGTGATAGAGCGCGATCTCCTCGGCGAGCTGAACGACGCGGGACCGCCCGCCGGCGAGGATGCGCGCACCGATGGACGCGTGGGTCTTCATGACCTCCCACTCTTCGCCTGTCAGGGGACCGGGCTTCCGCAGAATGGCGTCGGGAATGCCGATCTTGCCGACGTCGTGCAGCGGGGCCGCGCGTCGGATGAGGAAGAGATCCTCCTCGGGCAGGTCGAGGGCGCCTCCGAGCAGCGCGGCCACCTCGCCGACCCGCTCGGTATGACGGCCGGTCTCGTCGTCCCGGAACTCCGCGGCGCTGGCGAGGCGCTCCAGGGTGTCGAGGTAGGCGTCCTCGAGCTCGACCGTCCGCTCACGCACGCGCTGCTCGAGGAGCTGATTCTGGGTCGTGATCTCCCGATGCAGGTACCGTGTCTCCAGCAGGTTACGGATCCGGAGCAAGACCTCTCCCACTTCGAACGGCTTGGTCAGGAAGTCCTTCGCGCCCTCGGACAGCGCCCGCCGGCGAGCCTCCGGCGAGTAGTCGCCGGTGAGCACCAGCACCGGGACGTAGGCCTGAGGCCCCGCGATTGCCCGGAGCTGCCGCAGGACACCGAGGCCGTCGAGGTTCGGCATGTGAAGATCGAGCAGGATCACGTCGGAGTCCTGCTTCCGGTACAGGTCGGCGACCGCTTTCGGGTCCGTCGTCCCGAGCACAGTGCCGTAGCCCGCGGCGCGCAGGGTCCGCGTCAGCGACTGCACGTTCGACTCCTCGTCGTCGACTACCAGGATCCGGGCGTCGGCGAACGGGCTCTCAACCATGGAGTCCCTTCCCACTCAGCGCCCACCAGGTAGGGAGGTGACTGAGACGGAGGACGGCGGGGAGGACGACGGCAACGATGGCTCCCAGCGGAAGGAGCACCCGGCAAAATTCGAGCTTGAGGGCATATGCGCGACCTGCGGAGGCACAATCTGGGCCAGTATCGAGCCGTATGTACGACAGCCGGTTACCTGTTGGAGTGCCGTCCGCTGCCCTCCGATCTGCAACAGGGGGGGCAAAATTCGCTGAGCCGGCGAGTGGGGTG
>DATLEG010000131.1:0-11579 GCA_035525465.1 Saccharimonadales bacterium (SeqCode) | reverse complement strand
TGCTCGTGTCGTTCATCTTCCGGGATATCGCCTATGCCTTCGTCGATCCCCGGGTCAAAGTGAGCGGCTGATGGCGACCGCCGAGCTCGCGAAGACCGGCGCGGTGACCGCCGAGTATCGGCGCGCGAGCGCCGGACTCTGGTCGGACGCCGCCTACCGGCTGCGCCACGATCCGACCACCTTGGCGGCGCTCCTCGTGCTGGGCCTGCTCGTGGTGATCTCGCTCCTCGCCGATGTGCTCGCCGAGAACGTGTTCCACCGGACCCTGAGCCAGGTGAGCATCCTCGACAACTACACGCCGCCGACGCGGGACGAACCCGCGCTCTGGCTGGGAAGCGACGATCTGGGCCGAAGCCAGATCGTCCGCCTCATCTACGGCGGCCGGGTCTCGCTGGCGATCGGGACCTTTGGCGCGGTCGTCTCGATGGTCATCGGGGTCGGCCTGGGCATCTCCGCGGGGTATTTCCGGGGCTGGTGGGATGACATCGTCCAGTGGATCGTGAACACCCTGGCGAACATCCCGACGCTCTTCCTGCTGCTCATCATCGCCGCCCTCTTCCAGCTCAATCCGAACAGCCTCACCATCCTCCTCGGCCTCCTCGGCTGGCTGGGCATCTGCCTGCAGGCCCGGGGCCTGACCTTCGCCCTTCGGGAGCGGGAATTCACCCTTGCGGCGCGCACGATCGGCGCGACCCCGTTCCGGATCATGTTGCGGCACCTGTTCCCGAACATCCTGCCGCTCATGATCGTCATCGGGATGATCGACATCGGGTCGCTCATCCTCAGCGAGTCCGCGCTCTCGTTCCTCGGATTCGGGATCCAGCCCCCCACGCCGTCCTGGGGGAACATGCTGACCAATGCGACCCAGTTCGCGACCCGGGGGCAATGGCTGATCTACCCGCCCGGCGCGATGATCTTCATCACGGTGCTCTGCCTCTACCTGGTCGGGGATGGCCTCCGCGACGCCCTGGACCCGCGGCTTCGAGGCACGAAGTAGCGGCTCCGACGCCTGCCTGGCTGTTGCCCGGACGACCAGCTGCTCGTATCTTCGCGCCGTGAGAGTGCTCTCGTTCGCCCTGGCGTTCGTTGGCGCGGTCACCTGCGCCGCCGCGCTCGCTCCGGTGCTCTGGATCGAGCGGGGAAAGCTCCCGCCGCTCACCGCATCGTATTTCTGGATGATGATCATGCCGGCGATCGCCGTGGCGATCGTGCTGGCGTATCAGTGGAACAGGCGGATCGACCGCGGCTCGTCGATCGTCCTGATCGTGATCGGCATCGCGACCGGCCTGTACCCGATGTGGGGGCCGACCTTCCTCCCCGACATGAAGATGAAGCTGGACTGGATCGGCACGATCATCTCGATGTATCTTCCCGGGCTCCTGATCGTCGCCGCGGGACTGCTCCAGCTCTCACTTCCGGCGAGCGGACGGCAGGCCGGGAAGGCCTATCGCGGAGCGGGCCCAGCGACCTCGTAGACCTGGCGAGCGTCGGGCACCCCCTTCAGGACATGGCTCCCACGGTCCTCGAACCGCAGGTCCGAGCCAGCGACCAGCTCGCGCACCGTCGACGACACCAGGATCTGCCCATCGCCGGCCAATGAGCCGATGCGCGCCGCGATCACCACCGCGATCCCCCGGATCGTGCCGGCCACCTGTTCCACCTCGCCGGTATGGAGCCCGACGCGCGTCCGCAGTCCCAGCGTCCGGTCCACGGCGATCGCCTCCTGCCCGAACCGAATGGCCTGTGCCGGCGCCTGGAACGTGGCGAGCAGGCCGTCGCCGGCGGTGTCGATCTCGGTGCCGTCCCATCGGTGGAGCAACGACCGCAGCTCGGCATAGTGGCGCGCCAGGAGATCGCGCCACGCGAGGTCGCCGATCCCGGCGGCGAGTTCGGTGGACCCGACCAGATCGAGGAACAGCACCGTGGCGAGCACCCGCCGGGAGGCCTCGGCCGGCGCTGGCCCCGAGACGTTGAAGGACCAGACATGCACCGGGTCCGCCCGGCCGGCCAGTGAGACGGTACGCGGTAGCCACGCGGCGCTCCGCGCGCCGACGGCGGCGCGCACCTCGGGGAGCACGAGGATCTCCCCCGGTCGCGCCTCGGTCGCCACCGCCGCGGTGAGGCTCACGATGGCACCGACCGCGGAGTAGTCCCGGGAGCCCTGCTGGCCGACGTTCCCGACGAAGGCGACTCCGGTCCCGACCGCCGCGGCCACCAAGGGAGCGCTCGTCCAGCGATCCTCCATCTTGCGGATCGTCTCCTCGGCCGCCTCGACGGCGCGGCGCTCGTGCTCAGCATCGTTGTACGGCGTGCCGAAGAAGGCGATGACCTCCTCGGGCAGGAGCTTGTCCACGGTGCCGTCGCGGGTCACGATCGCGTTCGTCGCGATCTCGTAGAAGTGGTTCAGCCGGTCGACGAGCTGCGTGGGGGATAGGCGCGCCGCCGCGTCCGGGGCGCTTGGCAGCCGCAGGATGGACAGTGAGACCGTGACCTCCCCGCCCGGGGGAGAGAACTCGTATCAGGTCGTACAGAGGTACGGATTCTTCCGTGATGGCCGGATGAGGAACGCCTTGTACAGGAACGCGAACGGTCCACCGAAGGGTGCCCAGCAGCGCTTGCACCGACCCGACGACGGGAGCAGGCGGTTCACCCGCCGGTAGGCGGGGAGCGCGCTGTTGATCCAGGCCCAATCACGGGGCCCCCGGGGCGGCATGGCGTCGAGTGTCAGGATGCGGAGCTCACGACGCAAGCCGACAGCTGTGCGGCCGGCCCGACGCCGGTGGCGCTGCTACACCGCAGCTGGCTTGGTCGCGACGAAGACGACCGACCGCGCGACGGCGTCCTGACGCGCAGGCGTCAGCAGCCGCCGCATGTTCGCGATGAGCGAGGGGGTGAACAGCGGGTAGCGCATCAGGTCGTCGATCCCGAAGATCCGCTCGTCGAGCGCCGAAATGTCCTGGAATCCGGCCCGCCTCAGCTTCTGCACGAAGACACGCTCCGGCAACGCACCGGCAATTCAGCCGGCCCAGGCATCCGGATCGATCATGATCTCGGGCGGGAGGTCCTCGTCGAGCACGATGTCGGCGATCGAGATCCGTCCGCCTGGCCGCAGGACCCGGTACATCTCAGCGATGGCGCGGCCCTTCCGGGGGGAGAGGTTGAGCACGCCATTGCTGATGACGACATCGACCGACGCATCGGAGAGCGGGATCTTCTCGAGCTCGCCGCGCCGCCATTCGATGTTCGTCACGCCGACGACGGCGGCGTTCGCGGCCGCCCGCTCGAGCATCTCCGGCAGCGTGTCGACGCCGATCGCGCGCCCTTCGGGTCCGACGTGCTGGGCCGCCAGGATGGTGTCGATGCCACCTCCGCTGCCGAGGTCGACCACCACCTCGCCCGGCCGAAGGGTGGCCCAGCGCGTGGGATGCCCGACCCCGAGGGCCGCTTCCACCGCGGCTGCCGGCAGACGCTGGAGCTCCTCGGGGGAATACAAGACGCTTGCGATCGACGTGGCATCGCCGATGATCCCCCGATACCGCTCGCGGACCGAGGCCTTCAGCGCTTCCTGGCCGAGCAGATCCTCGGATCGCGGCTCGAGGTCATGAGGATGGGTCATGATCCGAGCTCGCGGACGAATCCTTCAAGGCGGGCGCGCGCGTCCGCCGGCAACGATCCGGCCGCGCTTCCCTCCAGCTTCGACCGGACCTGGCGGGCGAACTCCAGCTCCCCGCAGCAGTGCCGGCAGAGTCCGAGATGCGTCTCGAGCTCGGCCTCGGGCCGTTCGGCGAGATGGCGGTCAAGGTAGTCCCAGAGCCGCTCCGCGGCTTCCTTGCAGGCGATCATCGCTGTACCTCCCCGCGGAGCAGGTGCCGCTCCGTCGCGTAGCTCCAAAGGGCTCGCTCCAATTGTTTCCGGCCGCGGTGCAGGCGGGCGAGGACCGTTCCGGTCGTCGATCCGGTGAGCTCCGCGATCTCGCGGGCCTTGTACCCATAGATGTAGGCGAGCACCAGCGCGGTGCGGTGGGGGGGATGGATCTGCTGGAGCACGTCAGAGAGCCGCTCGTCGTCGAACAGATCGAGGAAGTCAAGGTGCAGCCGGTCGGAATAGGGGAACGGGTCTTCCTCGACAAGCTGATCGAACAAGGAGAAGCGCTCGTCCTCCAGGTCGATCTCCTGTTCCGCGTTGCGCTCCTTGCGGTGCCGGTCGTACCAGGCCGAGTGAACGATCCTGGTCAGCCAGTAGCGGACCCGATCCTCATCGCGTAGCTGGCCGATGTTCCGGAATGCCCGCAGCAGTGCGTCCTGGAGGACGTCCTCAGCCTCGGCCCGCTGGCCGGTCAGACGCAGGCAGAGCGCGTAGAGGTAGTCGAGCTGTGGCACCACGAGGCGCTCGAAGGTGGGGGACCCGGCCGCTTTCCCGACCTCCACCGTCCCGGCATCCATACCCAATAGACGCACAGCGTGCGCCAAACTATTGCCGCGTGCCGGCAATCTTTGCGGTCCGAACGCACGTCTTACTGGGCAAGAGCGCAGACTGCGCGGCGCAGCACAAGGAGGCACCGATGTCCGAGGCCACTTCGGCGGCGGCGAGCCCGGCGCCCTGCGCCCACTGCGGAGGTGGGACGAAAGGCTTCAAGTGCGACGTCTGCGGGGCCGAATCGCCGGTCCACGTCGAGGCGCACACCTGTGGCGGTCCGCACTGCATGCCAAAGTGCGAAGGCTGCTACGAGGCCGAGGTCCTGTGCGAGTGCGAGCCGGCACGCACCTAGCAGCGACCCGTACGCTTCCCCGGTGACCGAAGCCCACGAAGAGCGCCGCCTGGTGACCTGCGTGTTCATCGACATCGTCGGGTCGACCGATCTCACGGTCCGCCTCGGGCCGGAGCGGTTGAAAGGCGCGCTGAACGCGGCGTTCGCCGAGGTCAACGCCCGGATCGTCGCCGAGGGCGGGATCGTGGAGAAGTACATCGGCGACGCGGTCTACGCGCTCTTCGGCGCCCCGATCACGCACGCGGACGATCCGCTCCGGGCGCTGCGGGCGGCGCATGCCTGCCGCCTCTGGGCCGCCGCCCCGGACGCCCCATTCGGACTTCGGATCGGGATCGAGACCGGGGAGGCGATCGTCGACCTGTCGGCGGTCGAATCGACGCATCAGCGGATGAGCGTCGGCGCGGTGGTGAACGCGGCCGCCCGACTCGAGCAGGCGGCGGAGCCGGGCCAGGTGCTCGTCGGGCCGGCGTGTCGGGCCGCCGCCTCCGGGGCGCGGTTCCGATCGCTTGGCGAGATGTCGTTCAAGGGGCTGCCGCCGATGGAGGTCTGGGAGCTCGAGGCGCCGGGCGACGCGCCGGCGGGTGTCGACCTCCCGTTCGTCGGCCGAAGCAGCGAGCTGGAGATCCTCGAGCTCGCGCATGGGCGCAGCCGACAGCGCTCGGTCCTCGCGCTGGTGAGCGGTCCTCCCGGGCAGGGCAAGACTCGCGTCGTCCGCGAGCTTCTCGAGCGGATCGGCCGGCCGTTCCGCGTTGCGCGCTTCCGTCCGGCCGGGGAGGTCGGTGCCGGCGCCGCCTGGCGCGAGCTGCTCGGGGGAAAGGATGCCGATCGAGCGTCGGTCGTCGCGGAGCTGGGGGTGGTCGCCGACCCGGCGGACCGCGAGCGGATCCTCCGGGGAGTCCTGCACAGCGCCGGGATCGCATCTGACGACGCGCTCCGTCGGCTTCCGGACGAGGAGCGGACCGATGAGACCGTGAACGCGTGGCGCCGTTACCTCACCGTGACGTCCCCTGCCGGGGCGCCGATCGTCTGGCTCGAGGATCTCCACTGGGCCGATGACGCATCCGTTCGGATCGTCGACCGCCTCACCCGGTCGAGCGGGGGGCTGTTCCTCGTCGCGACCGCCCGGCCCGAGTTCGCGCAGGCTGCGGGCCTGCGTCCGAGCGGCGACCGGTTCTTCGTCGATCTCGACCCACTCGATGAGGGGGACGCCCGGGCGCTCGCGGCGCACGCTGGGGCCGCGGACGATGTCACCGTCGGTCGGGCGCAGGGGAATCCGCTGTTCATCGTCGAGCTCGCGCGGACCGCGGATCACCGCGCTGACCTCCCCCTCACCCTCCAGGGCGCGCTTGGCGCCCGCCTTGATGAGCTCGATCCGTCCGATCGGCAGCTCCTGTCCAGCGCCGCGGTGGTGGGCGAGACCTTCGATATCGCCGACGCCGCGTTCCTGTCCGGCCGCGAGGCCGGAGAGATCGCTCCGGCGCTCGCGCGGCTCGCCGATCTGCTCTATCTCCGCCGAGTGGATCAGGCCTATCGCTTCCACCACGCCCTGCTCCGAGACGTCTCGTATGGTCGCCTGCTCGTGGCCGACCGGATGCGCATCCACGCCCGTCTCGCGCGCGAACGCGGGAGCGACATGGAGCCCGAGCGCCTCGCGCACCATTTCTGGTCGGCGCTCCATCCCCCGGATGACGAGTGGGTCTGGACCGATGGTGCGGAGCGGGCCGCGTTGCGATCGGCGGCGCTCGACGCGCAGCTCGCCGCCGCGGAGGTCCATCTCGGTCGATACGAGCACGCCGAGGCACGCGACCTCCTGGAGCACGCCACCTCGCTCGCGGACACCGACGCGGCTCGGGCGCGGATCGACCGCGGTCGCGGCCGTCTGGCCGGGCTCGAGGCGAACTCGGCTGAGGCCTGGGGACTGCTCTCGCGGGCGCTTGCGTTCCATCGGCGGGCCGGGGATGTCCCGCTCGACCTGTATCCAGAGCTTCTTCGGTCGTCACTGCGGCTGACGCCCTCGTCGCCCGAGCGCCCGTCCGTCGAGGAGATCCGCGCCCTGTTCGCCGAGGGCGAAACGCTTGCGGAGGCCGGCGGCGACCTGGCGGTCCTCGCCCGGCTCCAGCTGTTGCGCGGGGTGATCGAGCGGGACGTTCCGCTTGCGCGTGCGGGCATCCGCGCGGCGGAATCGGTCCTTCCCGTGGCGGACCAGGCGGCGATGCTCGCGCAGCTGGCGCACCTGCAATTCGCGGTCGCCGACTTCGCCGGGATGACCGCGACCGCCGCCCGTCTGGCCGAGCTTTCCGACCTCGTCGCCGATCCCGAGGTCGCCTATGGCCCGGGGCGGCGGGTCGCGGTCTGGCGTGGTGACCTGGGCCAGGCCCAGCGACTGACCGACGAGATCGTCCGTCGCACCCGGACGGCAGGCCCGCATATCCGGTCGCACAGCCTCGGCCTCCGCGCCTGGCAGGCCGAGGCAGCCGGCGACTGGCCCACGGTCCGGCAGCTGGTGCACGAATTCCTGGCCTTGGCCTTGGCCAACGACGGGACCGCCTTTTGTGTCAACGGCGGCACCGCGGTCCTGGCCGCCGGTGCGGTCGCTGCGGCCCGGGAGGGCAGCTTCGATGAGGCCCGGGTGCTCCTCGGCCGCGCGCGCACCTACATCCATGATCCGAGAGAGCTTCACGCCCTTTCGATCCCACACGCGATCCTTGGCGATCGGGCCGGAGTGATCCCGCCCGGGGCGGAGGACCGGTGGGGCTGGGAGGACTACGGCATCGCCTGTGTGGTCCTCGGCGACCCCGATCGCGCCGCGACGGTGCTGCCGCGCCTGGACCGCTGGGCCGACCAGGGGTCGTGGCTATCGGGCGCCACCGCCGCCGCGATCCGTGACGAGATCGAAGGCCGCGGAGCCGCGGGCCCGGGGCACGCTCGCCTGCGCGAGCGCGGCTACCGCGGTCCGAGCGACATCCTCGGCATGCGCTCGCCTGGTCGCTGAGGCGGCGGAAGGGAATAGGCCCGCATCGTGCACCGTTCCACAGTCATGAAGACCAGAGGACTGCCCTGCCGCGCGAGCCACGAGTGCGAGATCACCTTCGTTCCGGAGGACCAGAGCTCGCTCCCGTCCCTCCTCGCCGCCGCCGCGATGCGCGATGAGCACGAAAAGGCGGTCCACGACTACCGTCATGTCGTCACGAACTTCGGGGCCCCTGATTTCTCCAAAGGCCCTGCCGGGCGCCGTGGCCGGCCGAAGAAGAACGCCGAAGAGCCGACGCTCGTCTAGGAGCGTCGTTCCGGAGCCGCGCCGGCGGAGTCGCTGACCCCGGCCGGCGTCGTACTCACCGATCCGCGCAGTTCGAACACGATCTCCGGCCCGTCCTCTTCGTCCATGACTCGGGCGACCTCGGCGAACCCCAGCTTGGCCGCGAGGCCGAGCGACGGTGCGTTCGTCGGGCCGATCGACAGGATGTAGTGGTCGACCGACCGCATCCGGGCCCACGCCATCATCCCCAGGACTGCCTCTTCGGCGAATCCCTGCCGTCGGAACGCCGGCTCGACCGTATATCCCAGCTCGACGGCACCTCCGGCGCCGAGGCCGTTGGCCCCAGGTTTCCCGTGAAACCCGATCCGGCCCACGAGCTCCCTGTCGTCGCGGTGCACCATCGCCCGAAGGAGCCAGGGCCCGCTGCCTGGATCGGCGACGACCTGGTCCAGACGCCGGCGGAGCACGCGCTCGGATCGCCGGATCCAGCCCGGCGGTAGCTCCACGCCGGCGATCGCCGTGACCCGGCCGGACAGCACGGCCTCAAGGAGCGCTGGGGTGAAGAGGACGAGGTCCAGGCGGGCTGTGGCGATGATCTGATCGCTGCTCGGCACCGGTGCGTCAGTCAGTGTGCGAGCCGCGCATGCCCGGGATCAGAGCGGCGACACGCTCCCGGTAGGCATCGAACGCCGCGCCGAATCCCGCCCTGAGGACGCGATCCTCGGCCGCGATCCGCGCCGCGGTGTACGGGAGCACGACGAGGGCCGTGGCCAGCAGCAGGTAGCCGCTTTCCAGCGCGAGGGCGGCGCCGAGGTGATAGAGGATGATCCCGAGGTACATCGGGTGCCGCACCACGCGATGGATCCCACCGGTCACCAGCGGTGCGTCGGCGAAGATGTCGAGGCCGATCCCATAGCCCCGTCCGAGGGACCACATCCCGATCGCCCCGAAGATGCCCGCGGCGACCGCGACCGCGACCCCCGCGAGCTGGAAGCCCAGCGCGAGCGGGACCTGGAACGGCCGAGCGAACACCGCGACGAGCAGCGGGAGCCAGACTAGTGGCGGGTAGTACTGCAGCCACCAAGGGGCGTTCGCGCGGATCCGATGCGGGCGGCTGCCGCGGAGGAACCGCAGCGCGGCGGCGGACAGGAAGATGAGATGGCCCGCCAACACCACCGCGATCCGGATCATGCGCTCTTCGTCCACGGCCCTATTGTCCGGTACACTGCGTCTTCGCCGCATGGCGGCGTCTGGGCAGATCGAGCAGGTGGTGAGCTCCGCTGACTGTAGATCAGCCGTCTTCGACTGTGGGGGTTCGATTCCCTCTCTGCCCACCAGATCCGAGATCCGACCAGATCTCGATCAGGTAACCGTCAAGATCGCGTAGGTACAGGGAACACGGCGGCAAGCAACGTCACGCACCGCCGACGCGTCGGCGGAGCAGCTCGCTCAGGCCCCGGTAGCCGATCCGTTGCAGGGCCTCGTGCCGCGGCTCGGGAATCCCCGAATCGCGCGCGAGCTCTTCGCGGACCGCTTCGGCGACCGCGGCGTATCCGGCGCCGCCGGTGGCGGCCACCGCGGCCATCCGCTCGGCGAGCCGCTCCGCGTCGGCGCGCCGGCCACGGACGACAGCGACCAGCGCCCATTCCGTCGCCCCGTCAAGGGATGGTTCTGCGGGGAGCTCGGCGAGCGGTTCGTCACTGAACAGCAGTGCGAGAGCGCGTGCAATTCGCGTTTGACCGTCGGGTAGGCCGAGCGCATCGATCTGCCTGACCTGCGCGCGCATTTCCTCGGTCCGTCCGCGTGCGCCGTAGGCAAGCCCGCCGTAGCCGAGGACATACGCGGCGAACGGGCAGAACTTGGTGCCGGGGGATTGCGAGATCAACTGGGCCATTCCGGTCCCTTCCGCTTCCAGCGCGTCCCAATCACCCCAGGCGATCGATGCGAATCCGGCGATGCCCGCGGCATGCGAACGGAGGTGCGGTCCCATCGGACGTGCCAGGGCGCCGGCCTGATCCGCGATCTCTCGCAGCGCGGCGACGTCGCCGCGGACAAAGGCGATGGATGAGCGCGCGGTCAGCATCTCGAGCTGGTCGACCTCCCCGACCGCGATCCCCAGGTCGGCGATCCGCTGGAGCACGCGTTCGGATCCCGCGACGTCGCAGCGCCCCGCGGCGGCACTGAACAGGTAGCCCAGCACCTCCCGCTGTGTCGTCCGATCCCCACTGGCTTCCGCCTCGACAAGCGCCGCGTCTAGGGCGGCTTCGTCGTGCGTGTCGGTCGTCAGGGGGCCCGCGGGGTCGAGGCGAAGCGCCCGATGCATCAGGGCGACCGCCACGAGGCTGCGGTCGCCGATCGCGCGCGCCGCCGACTCGGCCTCATCGATGAGCGCGGTGACCTCCGTGGCGGCCGGGTAGGTGTGAAAGGCGCCCCACTTCGTGCGGATCTTCAGCGGCGCGGGATAGAACGCCGCAGGGACACCACCTGCTTCCAAGTAGGCTTCGCGCGCTTTGCGGTAGTGCTCCCACGCTTCGTCAGCCCGGTAGATCGCGGCGTACGCATCGCCGAGCGCCCGCTCCGCGGCCGCCCGCTCGCCGGCGTCCTGGGCCAGCGCGGCCGCCCGCTCCAGCAGCTCCTTGGCCCGATCGAGCGCGAACAGGTCGGTGTGGCGGCGACCGGCGGCGAGGTGCGCCCGGTGGCCCTCCCGCTTCATGTCGCCGAGGGCCGGATCGTTCTCCCAGACCCAGTCCGCGTCGGGTGGACGCAGCGCCGCCCACCAGTGATGGGCCAGGACCTCGACGTCCTCCGGATGCGCCCGCTCGCGCGCAAAGCGCAGGTGGAGCCGCATCCGGTCGGCCACGAGCAGGCGCCCGTAGGCGACGTCCCGCAGCAGGGAGTGGTGGAACCGGTACCGTCCGTCCACCTGGTCGAGGTAGTGGAGATCGACGAGGCGGCGGAGCGATCGGCCCACCGCCGCCGCATCACTGCCCGCCAGGACCGCCGCGTCGTCGGCGTCGAAGGTCTCGCCGACGACGGAGCCATGCGCCAGCACGCTCCGCTCGGAGGCGTCGAGCTCATCCAGTCGCGCGCCGAGCGCTCCCTGGAGCGTGACCGGCAGGTCGTCGGAGGCCCCACGGGCGAGCTCGACGATGAAGAGCGGGTTGCCGCCGGCGCGCTCGACGAGCCGGTCGGCGGAACCGGCGTGCAGGGCGAGCTCGCGGGCCTCTCCGGCGTCCAGGCCCTCGAGCTCGATGAAGAAGCGATCCCCGCTGGGCCGGATCCCCGCCGCCTCCGCGAACTCCGGCCGTGCGGTCGCGATCACCAGCGAGGGCACCCCCGAGTGACTGATGCGATCGACCAGGCGCACGACGTCCGGCGCGGCCCAATGCACGTCCTCGATCCAGATCACGACGGTGCCCCGGGCCGCAAGCCCGCGCAGATACCGGGTCCAGGCGTTGGCGATCTCATCCTCGCGCTCATCAGCGCCGAGGGGCGCGAGCGCCTCGGCGCTGCGCAGGCCCGCGGAGTGGGCCAGCACCTCGACGACCCGGGCCC
>DATLEG010000129.1:0-3898 GCA_035525465.1 Saccharimonadales bacterium (SeqCode) | reverse complement strand
TCCTCGATGAGCTTCTGATGTCGCCGCTGGATCGAGCAGTCGCGCTCTCCCAGCCAGACGACACTGCCCTGCCGATCGGCGATGATCTGGACCTCGACATGCCGGGCCTCGGTGATGAGCTTCTCGATGAGGATCCGGGTGTCCCCGAATCCGGTCCTGGCCTCTCCGGTCGATCCGCGCCAGGCCGCGGCAAGCTCGTCCGCCGAGCCCACGATGCGCATCCCTTTGCCGCCGCCACCGCCGGCCGGCTTGAGCAGCACCGGGTAGCCGATACGCTCCGCGGCGGCGCGGGCCTCGGTTTCATCGGTCAGCGGCTCGGCGGTCCCCGGGGCGACGGGCACCCCCGCCATGCTGGCCAGCCGGCGCGCGCTCGTCTTCTCGCCCAGGGCACGCTGGACCGCCGCGTCCGGACCGACGAAGGTGAGCCCCGCGTCGGCCACCGCCTCGGCGAACGTCGCGTTCTCCGAGAGGAAGCCGTACCCCGGATGGATCGCCCCCGCTCCGGCGCGCTTGGCGACGGCGATGATCCGGTCGCCGCGGAGGTAGCTCTCAGCCGGCGCGGCGCCGCCGATCGGGAACGCGAGGTCGGCAAAGCGGACATGTGGCGCCGTTCGATCGATGTCGCTGTAGACCGCGACCGTCCGCAGACCGAGGTCGCGGCAGGTCCGCATGATCCGCAGAGCGATCTCCCCCCGGTTGGCGACCAGCACGGTGTCGAACGGGCGGCGGCTGCTCAGAGCGGGATGTTGCCGTGCTTCTTGCGGGGGTTGGTGTCCCGTTTCCCCGCGAGGGAGCGCAGCGCCGCGATCAGGCGCGGACGGGTCTCGTGCGGCAGGATGATGTCGTCGAGGTGGCCGCGGGCAGCCGCGATGTAGGGGTTGGCGTAGCGCGCGACGTAGTCGGCGACCAGCTCCGCCCGCCGGGCATCGGGATCGGCCGCGGCGGCGAGCTCGTCCTTGAAGAGGATGTTCACCGCGCCCTCCGGTCCCATGACCGCGATCTCCGCCCCCGGCCAGGCGACGTTGTAATCGCCGCGCAGATGTTTGCTCGACATGACGTCGTACGCGCCTCCGTAGGCCTTGCGGGTGATGACCGTGAGCTTCGGCACCGTCGCCTCGGCGTAGGCATACAGCAGCTTCGCCCCATTCCGGATGATCCCCCCGTGCTCCTGCGCGATCCCGGGGAGGAAGCCGGGCACGTCGACGAGCGTGAGCAGCGGGATATTGAAGGCGTCGCAGAAGCGCACGAAGCGGGCGGCCTTGATCGAGGCATTGCTGTCGAGCACCCCCGCCAGCACCATCGGCTGTTGCGCGACGACACCCACGGTCGACCCATCCAACCGGGCGAAGGCGCACAGGATGTTCCGGGCCCAGCCCTCGTGCACCTCGAGCAGCCGCCCGTCGTCGACGATCCGCCGGATCACAAGGGTCATGTCATACGGCTTGGCCGCCGACTCCGGGATGACCGCATCCAGCTCGGGGTCCTGCCGATCGATCGGATCGTCGGTCGCGAGGCGGGGCGGACCGTCCAGATTGTTCGAGGGCAGATAGCCGATCAGCTCGCGCAGCAGCGAGGCGCACGTCACCTCGTCATCGGAGACGAAGTGGGCGACGCCCGAGGTGCGGCCGTGGGTATCGGCGCCACCGAGCTCATCGAAGGTGACGTCCTCGTGGGTCACGGTCTTCACCACGTTCGGTCCGGTGACGAACATGTGGGAGGTGTCACGCACCATCGCGACGAAGTCGGTGATCGCCGGTGAGTAGACCGCGCCGCCGGCGCAGGGTCCCATGATCGCCGAGAGCTGGGGCACGACCCCACTCGCGAGGACGTTCCGGAGGAAGATGTCGGCGTAGCCCCCGAGCGAGACGACGCCCTCCTGGATCCGGGCACCACCCGAGTCGTTCAACCCGATGATCGGCGCGCCGTTGCGCACCGCGTGGTCCATGACCTTCACGATCTTCGCCGCGTGGGCCTCGGCCAGCGATCCACCGAAGACGGTGAAATCCTGCGAGAACAGGTAGACCAGGCGACCATCGATCCGACCGGATCCGGTCACCACGCCATCACCGATGACCTGGTCGTCCGCCGCGGAGAGCTCGCTCGGCCGCGCGAGCACGAACGCGTCGAGCTCGCTGAAGGACCCGTCGTCGAGCACGAGATCGATCCGCTCGCGCGCGGTGAGCTTTCCCTTCGCGTGCTGCTGCTCGACCCGGGCCTCGCCGCCGCCGGCAAGCGCCTGCGCCCGCAGCGCCTCCAGGCGTCCGGTCGGCGTCGGCGCTCCACCGCCACCGGAGGGGTCCGGTGTCCCGGTCACCGCGTTCGGTCCATCGCGTCGGAGGATAGGGCGCGGCGGCAGCGCCGCGTGAGGGCCTGACGGTTAGCCTGATCGTGCGCGACGGCGCGGACCACCGATCAAGGGGGAGACCATGGCCACGGCGGATGAGCTCAAGCGCACGATCAGGGTCGTGATGTTCGACCAATACGGCACCGTCGTCGACATGCAGAAGGGCCTGACCGAGATCGCCGCGCCGTTCCTCGCGGCAAAGGGCTGGGAGGGGGACCCGGGCTCCTTCGTCACCTGGTGGCGCCGGACCCACTTCGAGAACTCGATGATCGACGCGCTCCTGCACAAGGAGCACACGCCCTATCGCGAGATCGGCCATGCCGCGGTGGCCTACACGATGGACCGCGCCGGGATCACCTACACGCCGGAAGAGGTGACGTACCTGGTGGGGTGCATCGAGCGGCTCCCGCCCTTTCCCGACGCCCCGGCCGCGCTTGCCCGCCTGAAGACGAAGTACAAGATCGTCGTGCTCTCCAACGGCGACCCGGACATGCTCGAGGCCGCCAAGCCGTACCACGGCATCCCGTTCGATCGGGTGATCTCGGTCGCGGAGGCCGGCTCGTTCAAGCCGCATGTCGCGACCTACACCAAGGCGGCGGAGCTCCTCGGCGTCGGGATGGACGAGGTCCTCTTCGTCGCGAACCACGCCTTCGACTGCATCGGCGCGAAGTCCGCCGGGATGCACACCGCGTTCATCGACCGGCGCAAGCGTCCGTTCGGCGGCACACCGCACCAGCCCGACCTGTGGGTCGACGATCTCGCCACCCTCGCCGACGCGCTGGTCTAGAGGACGAATGGACGAGGCCGCCGCGCGCCGGGCCTTCGAAGACGCCCTCACGACGTATCAACAGGACTTCGGCACCTTCTTCCTCGCCCGCCTCCTCGGGCTGGAGATCAGCTATCCGAGCTATCCGGGCGACACCTGCGTGGTCGCCTTCCGCCCCGCGGAGTTCCTGTTCAATCCCCAGGGCACGCTGCACGGCGGAGTGATCGCCACTGTCATGGACATCTCGATGGGTCATCTGCTCCACCACGCCACCGGCGGGCCGGGTGCGACGCTCGAGATGAAGGTGCAGTACCTGCGGCCCCCCGGTGCCGGAACGCTCACCTGCACCGGACGATTCCTCCGCCAGGGACGGCGGGTCTCGTTCCTCGCGTCGGAGCTGCGGGACGGTGACGGCGAGCTCGTCGCTCTCGCGACCGCGACGTGGAGCTCGCCGATGGGCACATCCGACCGCCCCTGACCCCACGCCGCCAGCTCAGTGCTTGAGGTTCACCGTGACCGACTTGCGCTGGGTGAATCCGTCGAGCATCCCTTCCAGCGAGAACTCGCGGCCGATCCCGGACTGCTTCATCCCGCCGTACGACATCCCCGGTAGCTGACCGAGCCCGCGGTTCACCTGCACCCAGCCCGACTCGATCCGATGCGCGGTCGAGAGCGCGATCCCGATGTCCCGGCACCAGACGTAGGCGGCAAGCCCGTAGTGCGAGTCGTTCGCCATCCGGAGCGCCTCGTCCCGGTCGGTCCAGGGGATGACCACCAGTACCGGGCCG
>DATLEG010000100.1:0-4319 GCA_035525465.1 Saccharimonadales bacterium (SeqCode) | reverse complement strand
GCCCCTACGTGGTGGCTGCCATACCGGGGCACTGGGTGCCCACTGAGCGGAAGACGGGATTCGAACCCGCGACCCCGTCCTTGGCAAGGACGTGCGCTACCGCTGCGCCACTTCCGCGAATGCGGTCAAGACCCCGCGAGGGCCATCATACCGAACTCGCTGCCAGTGGGCCTACGCGGAATCGGCTGACTTCCTCGGTCTCGCTGCAGTTGGCTTCAGGAGCAACGCCCGCCGGAGATCGCTCAACTTTACGTATACGTGTGGGTCTCCAACGCGTTTGGCCCGTGTCACCTGCCCAGAAGCGATCAAACGGTACAGCGTCGCGCGCGAGAGGCCGGAGCGGCCGAGGGCCTCTTCGATGGTGACCCACGCCTTCATGTCGACCTCCTCGTCTCAAGGTGTATCATTGTGTCTCACCAACGTGGGGCCTCGGTCAAGGCGCAGCCGATCCAACGGGAGATGCGGTTGAAAGATACGACCACGATAGGCGACGTTACGGAGATGGAGGTGGCGACAGCTCTGATCCGCAGGGGCAGGAAGGTCCTCCGACCGATCTCCGCGGGCGCACGTTACGACCTGGTCATCGACAATGAGGACGGCACGTTCGTCCGGGTGCAGTGCAAGACCGGGCGGCTCCGCGAGGGCAGGGTGGAGTTCCGCCTGTACAGCGTCAGCGGTCACCGCAGCACGGCGGTCGGGTACCAAGGCCAGATTGACGCATATGGCGTGTACTGCCCGCAGAACGATGCGAACTACCTTGTGCCGGTCACGGCGATCAGCGCCTGCGGGTCGCTCGCAAGTCTTCGAGTTGAGCCGGCGCGGAATGGTCAGACCTGGGGCGTGCGCCACGCCGCGGCATTCACGATCTGACCGAGGAAGATCTCTCGCGACCCGAACGGGACCGCGGCACCCCGAGAGAAGATTGCCGGGCCTAGGCATCCCGCAGGAGCAGCACCGCGGCGGTGAACCCGTGCAGGAAGTTCTTCCCGCCCACCGGACCGATCTCGCCGGAAGCGAACATGCCGGCGACGGGCACAGGGCCGAAGGCCTTGTGCAGCGCGCCGATGTCGTGATCGGGCTGTCCGAAGAGCCCGGTCCCGCGGCCGTTGCAGGAGAACAGCAGCGCCCCGGCGACCGGGCGATCTGCGGTCCCGCGTTCGCGGGCGAGCGTGAGCTGCAGATCCTCGCGCGCGGACTCGGCATCCCGCACCTGGAACTGCACCGTCTGGCCCACTTCGATGTTGTCGCTGATCGCGATCGCGCCGCTGTCCTGGTCGATCCCCACGACGTTCCGGATCAGGAAGTCGCCGCGGACCAGGACCGGCTTGATCTCGGTGAACGCCCGGCCCAGGTGGAGCCCGCGGCGCATCAGGAGCTGGTCCCGCTCGCTCGCCGCGGCATAGAGCTCCTCGATGCGCTGGATCGCCGGGGCGCCGGCGAGCTCATAGACCACATTCCGCTCGGCCCGGGTGACCCCGTAGGTCTCGCCGACCGGACGGCACCCCTGTGAGACGAAGACGCTCAGCCCGGGCGCGCCGGTGATGATCGCGCCGACCGCGCCGTCGCGCAGGATCTCGTCGTTGAAGAAAAGGGCATTGCGTCCGGCTTCCAGACCGCCCGAGGCCATGCCGCCCACGATCGGCAGGCCGGTCGCGGTCTCGTTGAGATGCTCGAGGAGCACGTCCGCCGGGAACGAGAACGGGTCGGCCAGCATGAGCACCACCGGTGCCTCATCGGGCGAGGGCAGCTCGTCGAGCCCTTCGATCACCGCGTGGTCTTCCTCGCGCGCGAAGGTGAGCCGGTACGGGCGGATCGTGGCGTCCGGAAGGCGGGCGGCCCAGGCCGACACCGCGGGGGCATCTTCCACCTCGCTCGACCCGCCGATGATCCCGCTGGCGGAACACCCCAGCACCGTCGCCCCGTCGGCGCGCTCGTTCGCGTGCCGGAGGATCGCCTCGAATTCGTTCTCGTGCTGTGGCGCGACGAACAGCAGAAGGAGGTCGGGCGGACCGGCAACGCCGCCAAGCGCCGCGTCAAGCGCCGCGCGTGCCGCAGCGACCCCATCGGTGTGCGTGGAAAGACCGGCACCGACCCGGATCCCGGTCGTCGGGCGCTGCGGCGATCGCATCATCCGAGGGTAGCGCGGCGCCGGGATCGGATCCCGGTGCCGTGCTCCCGCGGTCGGCCGCCGCTAGGTCGAGCTAGGCGGCGCTGACGTTCTGCGCTTCTTCCTTCTTGCTGCGGTCGCTGACGCCCTTCTCATAGGTGACGGACTGTCCTTGGGTGAGCGCGTCGAAGCCGGTGCCCTGCACCTGCGAACGGTGGAAGAACAGGTCGGTACCGTCCTCCTGCTTGATGAACCCGAACCCGCGATCGGTGAGCCTGCTGATCGTCCCTGTAGCCACGTGATCCTCCTGATGCGCGCTCGTCCGGCCCGTGCCGTGAACGCGCGACCGGTCCATAGTGCGCCTTTTTCGGTCGACCGGCGTCTCGTCCACAATCCGTCCATGCGACGCATGGGGCACCGCGGCGCGATGGGCCATGCGCCGGAGAACACGATCGCCTCCTTCCAAAAGGCGATCGACCTCGGCTGCGACGAGATCGAGACGGACGTGTGGCTGACGGCTGACGGTCTCGTCATCTCCCATGATCGCCCGCAGCCCGGGGACGGGCTCCCGCTCGACACGGTCCTGGACTTCTGCCGCGGCAGGCTGTCGGTGAACGTGGAGCTCAAGTGCGACCCGGACGAGTCACAGGCCGCGCGGACCGGCGACCGGGTCGCGCGGCACCTCGCGGCCCGCGCCGACCCCGCCCTTTCGGTCTCGACGTTCTGGTGGCCGGCGCTGGTCGCGGCACGCGACGCGGCGCCTGAGGTCCGACGGGCATTCCTGTTCAATGACTGCCCTGACCGTGCAGCGCTCCTGTCGAGCGCGGGATCACTGGATCTGTTCGCGCTGCATCCCAATCGCGCATTCGTGACCGCTGGGCTCGTCGCCGATGCCCACGGTGCGGGCCTCAAGGTGCACCCCTGGACGGTCAACGATCCAGCCGAGATCGCGGCGTTCGTTGGCCTCGGGGTGGACGGGATCATGTCCGACTATCCGGAGCGCATCCCCAGGGGCTAGGTCGTTCGGGCTGCGGCCCAGCTCTTCGAACGCTCGACCGCGCGCGACCAATCCGCGTAGAGCTCCGCCCGCCGGCTCTCGTCCATCGCCGGCTCATAGCGGGCCGCGACCGACCGCCGCGTCAGCAACTCGTCGGTGGACCGCCAGAGTCCGACCCCCAGACCAGCAAGGAGCGCCGCGCCGAGCGCGGTGGTCTCCGCATTCGCCGCGACCTCGACCGGAAGCCCAAGCAGGTCGGCCTGGAACTGCATGAGAAAACGGTTGGCCGTCCCGCCGCCGTCCACGCGAAGCACCGTGATCGGCTGGCCGGCATCGCGCATCGCGTCCACGAGGTCTCGGGATTGGAAGGCGATGCTCTCCAACGTCGCGCGGGCGAGATGCGCACGCGTGGTGCCGCGCTCGATCCCGATGAGCAGACCGCGCGCGTACATATCCCAGTGCGGCGCCCCAAGCCCGGTGAACGCCGGAACGAGGTACAGCCCGCCGTTGTCCGGCAGGCCGGCGGCGAGCGCCTCCGTCTCCGCGGCATCGGCGATGATGCCGAGCCCATCCCGGAGCCACTGCACGGCCGCTCCGGTGACGAACGCGCTCCCTTCCAGTGCGTAGTACGGCCCCTCCCCGAGGTCCCAGGCGATGGTCGTGAGCAGACCGTTGTCGCTCGCGATGGCTGCCCCTCCGGTGTTTCCAAGGAGGAAGCAGCCGGTGCCGTAGGTGTTCTTTGCCTCACCGGCGGCGAAACAGGTCTGACCGAACAGCGCAGCCTGCTGATCGCCGGCCATCCCGGCGATCGGGAGCGAACGACCGAAGACCGCGGGATCGGTCTCGGCGACCACGCCGCTGCAGAACACCGGCCGGGGGAACAGCGCGAGCGGGAGGTCGAGCGCACGGAGGAGGTCGTCATCCCAGGCCCGCCGGTGGATGTCGAAGACGAGCGTTCGCGCGGCGTTTGACACGTCGGTCACGTGGACCCGGCCGCCGGTGAGCTTCCAGACCAGCCACGTCTCGATCGTGCCCCAGCGCAGCTCCCCCGCCTCGGCGCGCTCCTGGGCCCCGGGGACCTGGTCGAGGATCCAGCGGACCTTCGTCCCGGAGAAGTAGGCGTCGATCCGCAGGCCGGTGCGCTCGCGGACCAGCGGCTCGAACCCGTCCGACCGGAGCCGCTCGCAGATCGCGGCGCTCGCCCGGCTTTGCCAG
>DATLEG010000094.1:0-2750 GCA_035525465.1 Saccharimonadales bacterium (SeqCode) | reverse complement strand
CGTTCTGGACGGGCTCGGCCTCCCGGCAGCGCACGTGGTCGGGCATTCGATGGGCGGGCGGGTCGCCCAGTGGATGGCACTCGAGCGGCCCGACCGCATCCGCACCCTTGTCCTGGCGGCGACCGGGCCGGGCCAATTCCGCGACGACCGTCCGGTCACCCGGGGGATCCCGGTCCACACCGCCAAGGCGCTCATCGAGCAGGGTTACGAGGGATACATGCGCCGGCACATCGCGGATACCTTTTTCACGCCGGAATTCGTCGCGGCCCAGGGAGACCGGGTCGAATGGCTGATCCAGGCCTTCTGGGAGCACCGACCCGAGCTTGAGGAATACCTCCGGCACATCGTCGCTCGCCAGGAGCACCAGACCGCCGACCGCCTCGGCGAGCTTCGGATGCCGGCGCTGGTGATGATCGGCGACCGGGACACCCATGTTGCCGGGACCGGCCGGCACGATGAGCAATCGGCCTTCCTGCTGTCGCGGCTCCCGGATGCGGAGCTCGCGATCGTCGCGGGCGCCGCGCACGGCTACTTCTGGCAGCTGCCGGAACGATCAGCCCGGATCCTGCTGGACTGGACCGCGGCGCACTAGCTTCCGGGCCGAGACCGCAGGAGGTCACCCGCCCGGCGCGAGCCTTGGACGCTCGAACCGGACCGGGTAGTGAAGCCAACGAGTGAACCGGTCGGTGCGGAGGTCGCGCTCGGGCTGCCGGTCCGGGTCACGGCGGACGCCACGCCGGGCCACCGCCTGCAGCTCGAGCGCCACGAGCCCAAAGACGTGGTCGCCGTCCACCTCGAACGCCGGAGGCACCGGAAAGCCACCGCCGACGGCGCGGCCGGGACACTGATGCGCACCGGCGCCGAACGAGAGTCCCCAGCGCGCCGCGCCGGCGCCGACCGCGCGGTCAGGATCGAACCGATCGGCGTCGGGACCGAAGACCTCCGGATCGCGATTCGCGGTCACGATGTCCAGCACCACGAGGGCATCCCGGGGGATCTTCCGGCCGGCGATCTCGGTGTCGGCCTCGGCCCGGCGCTTCATCTTCGGGGTCGTCGGTCGCAGCCGCAGCGTTTCCTGCACCACCCGCTGCGCGAAGAGCGCATCCGCCGCGATCCGGTCGATCACCGCCTCGTATCCCGCACCGCCGGCAAAGATGAGGTCCAGCGCATTCACCAGGGTCTGCGCGCTCGTATGGGTCCCGCCCTGCAGATAGGTCGCGACTTCGCGGACCACGCGGCCGTCGTCGGCCAGCTCCAGCGACGGATCGTCCCGATGGAGCAGCAGCACGGTGAGGATGTCCTGCGGCAGCGCGTCCGTGGCCAGCTCGCCGCTCCGGACCCGGGCGAGGAGGGCGGCGCGGCGAGTCCAGGCCGGTCGCACGAAGTCCCGCTCGAATTCGGCGTACGCGGTGCGGACGAGCGCGCGCACCGCGTCCGGATCCTTCGCATCGAGGATCGCGCTTCCCTGCGAGAACGTGTCAACGTGGTGGACCAGGGTCTGAAGGTCGGCAAGCGATGACGCGTCGTACTCGATCCCGGACCGCCGCGCAGCGAGGACGACGCTGAGCAGCTCTCCGATGGGGAAGAGATCGATCCGCTCGGCGTCGATGAGCACATCGAGGAGCTCGTTCATGACTCGGGGGAACAGATCGCGCTCGTAGAGGCGCAGCTCGTCAGCGCGGAACTGCGAGTTCTCGATCCGCCGTCGCGCACGGTGCACCGCGCCATGCGCGATGCTCACGATCCCGTCGCGGATGTTCCCCGCCTCGTAGGAACGCTTGTCGAAGCTGCGGGACAGCGCGGTGTCGAACAGGGCCGCCCGGGCGTCGGTGTAGCGGTCGAACGCGACCGTCTCGGTGAACACCGTGAGGAGATCCGGACTTCCCGGAACAGGAGGCTCGGCCGGTCCTGTGCTCACCGGAGGTCCGCGTCCAGGGTGATCGCCTGCATCGGGCAGGCACCGGCGACCTGGGACAGGAGGGGCGGATCCGCCGACCCGGCGGCGGGCAAGGGCTCGGAGACGCCACGGGTCTCATCGATCGCAAAGAGGGCGGGCGCGAGCCGCACACACTCGGCCGATCCGATGCACAGTTCGGGGTCGATCCGCACCAGGATCCCCATGCCACCTCCCTCGGGCCACACTGGCGTCGCCGTGCGCGGATTGTACGCAGCTATGATCGATACTGCACACAAGATTCTCGAGAGACGGCGGCTGGGAGATGGGATGATCGCCGAACAGGTCCTGTCCACGATCCAGGGGGACGGGCCGCAGCTCGGCTCGTTCATCGGCGGGCGGCTCGAGGAGCCGTCCGGACCCGCTCTTCCGGTCACCGATCCGGCCACCGGACGCGTCATCGCGCACATCGCCGAGGCCGGACCGCAGGGGGTGGATCGGGCGGTCGCCGCCGCCGAGGGGGCCTTCCCGGCCTGGCGCGCGCTGCCGTCCCGCGATCGGGCGGCGCTGGTGAGTGAGCTCGCCCGCCGGATCGAGGCGCAGGCCGATCAGATCGCGCGACTCGATTCGCTGGACACCGGCAACCCGCTCGCCGCGATGCGCCAGGATCTCACCAAAGGCGTACGCGGGATGGGCGACACCGCCGGCCTCGCACTGCAGGTCACCGGAACGACCTTCCCCCTCCCCGGCCTGCATTACACCCGGCGCGAGCCCTGGGGGGTCGTGGGCCGGCTCATCACCTTCAACCACCCGGCGATGTACGCCTGCGCCCGCCTCGCCTCCGCGCTGGTCGCGG
>DATLEG010000085.1:0-2599 GCA_035525465.1 Saccharimonadales bacterium (SeqCode) | reverse complement strand
AACCCGAACGCACCGGCGACCACGAGCGCGAGCGCACCGGGGCCATGGAAATGCGGGATGTGATCCCAGTGCTCCCACCCGTTGTATAGACCGAACGAGTTGCCGAACATGTCGACGAAGTAGATCGACAGATAGAGATCGTCGAACCACCAGGGATAGGCCTTCCAGTCCTTCTTCTTGTAAAAGAACTTCCAGAACAGGGGGAACAGCATCGCGAACCCGAACGAGATGAGCACGTTGCGGGGCCCGAGCGCCTTGCCCTCGAACCGCTGATCGCCCGCGTTCACCAGCGCGTCCACCGTCATCGCCAGGATCCCAAGGCGGAGCAGGCCATTCAGCAGCGCTCCCGCGGGCGCGTGGACCCGGTCGAGCAGGGGGACCCTCGAGATCCTGCGGGAGCGCTCCATCCCGGGCGGCGATGCAGGCCGCGTGCCGCGGACGACCGACCCCCCGGTCGTTCGACCACCCACCGACCGCGCCGGACCCGCCATCGCTCCCGGGCAAGGGCGCTTCGCCTCCGCGAGTCCTGGCGGCGGACCGGCGCCTGACCATACAATCGGACCTTGGGTGAGCCGCGTTCTTCGTTGCACCACGCCCCGGTACCCGCACGCGGGGCTGTAGCTCAGTTGGTAGAGCGCTTGAATCGCACTCAAGAGGTCCGGGGTTCGAATCCCCGCAGCTCCACCGGATCATGAACCGCTTCGGCGACGACCCGGACCGCCAGGCGAACATCGCGTTCGCGCTCATCGTCCTGGGGATCATCTTCGTCGGCGGGGTCACGATCTGGCTGTTCTACGGGGCGAAGTTCTAACAACGGTCCCGTAGCGGTCCGATGTAACGATCCGGTGACGCCCAGACCCCGCCGGCGTTAGACCGAGCATGAAGAAGAGAACGCTCGGCGCGCTCATTCTTGCCCTCGTCTGCTCGGTCGGCATCGGCGGACAAGCTGCCGCAGCCCTGCCCGCCGGGACCGCCATCCGATCCGGGATCCAGGCCGACCTCGTCGTGCTGGTGAACGGCTATCGCGCCGCGAACGGCCTGGGTCCGGTCTCCCTGAACGGATCGCTCAGCTCGGCAGCGGCCTGGATGGCGAACGACATGGCGACGAAGAACTATTTCTCCCACACCTCCAGCGATGGCCGAAGCCCGCAGCAGCGGATGGCCGCGTTCGGTTACCCGGCGTACGCCCTGTACACCGGGGAGAACATCGCCGCCGGTCAGGCGTCCCCGGCGGACGTCCTGGCCGGGTGGAAGGCCAGTCCGGCGCACAACACGATCCTGCTCTCGGCGAACTTCAATGCGATCGGCGTCGGCTACGCCTCCAGCGCCACCTCGACCTACAGGTCGTACTGGGTCGCCGATCTCGGTGGGCCCGGCGGCAACGTTGCCGCGCCTCCGGTCGTCGCGCCCCCGGTCGTCGCGCCTCCGGTGGTCGCGGTCTCCGCGCCGGCGCCGGTCGACCCCGCTCCGGCGGCGGCCGCGGTGCCGGCGACCTTCCCGCAAGAGGCCGCGAGCGCTCAAGGCGCCGGGATCGACCAGACCCCGCCCGCCGTCGAGGCGCGCGCTGCGACCGTGGCTCGGGGCGAGGCGAGAGGGAGCGAGGCCATCGCCGAGGCAGCGCGTCCGGATGGCTTCTCGCTGCGGCGCCTCCTCCATCTGCTCGAGGTGCTCGATCGGCTCGACCACCCGCACTGACCAGGTCGCGCCGGTCGGCGCCAAGACCGGCGCGCGACCCCTGACCGCCCTCGGTATCCTCGTGCGAGGACAGAGGGGGGCAGCACAGATGCCGATGACGCACCTGCAGAACTACATCGATGGCCGCTGGACCGACGCCGCGAGCGGCGAGGCGTTCGAAGACCTGGATCCAGCGACCGGAGAGGTCATTGCCACAGCCACGCGGTCGGCGAAGGCCGATGTCGACCGGGCGGTCGATGCCGCGCGCCGTGCCGCCGACGGGTGGCGCCTCTATCCGGCCCCCAAGCGGGGCGAGATCCTCTACCGGGCCGGCGAGATCATGCTCGCGCGCAAGGACGAGCTGGCCCGCGAGATGACGATCGAGATGGGCAAAGTGCTCGCCGAGGCGAAGGGCGATGTCCAAGAGGGCATCGACATGACCTACTACACCGCCGGTGAAGGGCGCCGCCAATTCGGCGATGTGGTGCCCGCGGAGCTCCCGAACAAATGGGCCATGAGCATGCGTCACCCGCTCGGGGTGGTCGCGGCGATCACCCCCTGGAACTTTCCGTTCGCGATCCCGACCTGGAAGCTCATGCCGGCGCTGATCCTCGGCAACACCATCGTCTTCAAGCCGGCGTCGTACACCCCGCTCCTCGCCGTGCGCCTGGTCGAGATACTCGAGGAAGCGGGACTGCCCAAGGGCGTCCTCAACCTCGTCCTCGGTTCGGGGGGCGACCTCGGCGACCACATCGTTTCGCATCCGGGGGTGGACCTGATCTCGTTCACCGGCTCGTCCGACACCGGCTCGCACATCAGCGAGATCGGAGGGCGGCTCCTGAAGCGCGTGTCGTGCGAGCTCGGCGGTAAGAACGCGATCGTCGTGCTCGACGACGCGGACGTCGACCTCTCCCTCGACGGCATC
>DATLEG010000072.1:0-3598 GCA_035525465.1 Saccharimonadales bacterium (SeqCode) | reverse complement strand
GACCCGAGGCGATGGTCGACGAGCTCGACACGGTCTATCGGCGGCTGGTCGAAACGGTCCGCGGGCTCGGCGCAGGCGACGTCGACGAGAAGATCGCGGGCACGTTGCCCTATTACACGTACCTTCACTGGGAGGAGCACTTCGCGGAGCTCGGCATCCCGCTGTGAAAAGACCCATCCGCGTCGTCGTCGCGAAGGCCGGTCTCGACGGTCACGACCGGGGCGCGAAGGTCGTGGCACGTGCGCTGCGCGACGCGGGGATGGAAGTGATCTACACCGGCGTGCATCAGACGCCGGAGCAGGTGGTCGAGACCGCGCTGCAGGAGGACGCCGACGCCATCGGCCTCTCGCTCCTGTCCGGTGCGCACAACTACCTCTTCCCGCGTGTCGCCGAGCTCATGAAGGAGAAGGGCATGGATGACGTCCTGCTCTTCGGCGGGGGCATCATCCCCGAAGACGACATCGTCGCCCTGCGCAAGCACGGCGTCGAGCGCATCTTCCAGCCCGGGGCGTCGCTCGACGACATCACCGTGTATCTGCGCGAGGCCGTGGCGAAGCGCCGCGGCCAGCCGGCGTAACGAAGGAGGATCAGCGATGGCGAAGAAGGACGACCGACCGATCGACGTGGGCCTGGTGGCCCTGGCAGGCAAGGACGAGGCATCCGCGGTGGAATGGTGGAAGCAGCGCTTCGGCCTCATCGCCGCGATCCCGCAGCCGATCGCCCGCGTCGGCGCGCTCACCCCGCAGCTGCGCGAGCTGTCGCGCCTCGATCCGGCCGAGCGCAAACGCCTGACGAAGGCCCGGATGACCGCGTTCGTCCAGCTCCCCCAGGATCAACAGGCGACGATCATGGCCGCGCGCAAGGCCGCGTTCGACGTGGACCGGGCGGTCCTCGAGAGCGACGAGGCGATCGTCACCGAGCTGCGGTCGTCGGTCCCGGGCGCCGACGCGGTGTACGACCGCAACCGCTAGTGGAGCTGCGCTACCGGGACGACCAGCTGCTCGTTCGGGACACCATCCGGGCCTTCGTGCGTGAGCGGATCGTGCCGAACGCCGACCGCTGGAGCGAGGCCGGGAACGTGCCGCTCGAGCTCCTCCCCGAGCTCGCGCGGCTCGGCCTGCTCGGGCTCACCGTGCCGACCGAGCAGGGCGGGGCCGGCCTCGATGCGCTCAGCACCGCGCTCGTCGCGGAAGAGCTGGGCGCGGGGGATGGATCGGTGGCGCTGACCCTCGCGGCGCACAACTCGCTCTGCATCGGGCATCTGCTCACCGCGGCATCGGCGGAGCAGCGGGCCCGCTGGCTCCCGGCGCTCGCTCGCGGCGAGCACCTCGGGGCCTGGGCGCTCACCGAGCCTGGCTCCGGGTCCGACGCGGTGAGCGCGACGACGACCGCGCGCCCGGATGGTGACGGCTGGATCCTGAATGGCAGCAAGCAGTTCATCACCAACGGGGCCGTCGCCGGCTTCACCGTGGTCATCGCGGCGACCGCGCCGCGGCGGCTCACCGCGTTCGGCATCCCCCGCGGCACGCCTGGCCTGCGTGCTGGGCGCCCGGAGCGGAAGATGGGACTCTGGGCCTCGGACACCTCGCCGCTGCACCTGGAGGACTGCCGCGTCCCGGACACCGACCGGATCGGCGAGGTCGGCGCGGCCTTCGGCGACGTCGCGAAGGTCCTCGACCGTGGCCGGATCGGCATCGGCGCGCTGGCGATCGGTCTGGGACGCGCGGCGCTGGAGACGGCGGTCGCCTACGCGAAGGAGCGGCGACAGTTCGGCCGGGCCATCGCCCAGTTCCAGATGACGCAGTGGAAGATCGCCCGCGCGCGCACCGAGCTCGACGCCGGCCGGCTGCTCATCCACCGCGCCGCCGGCCTCGCCGATCATGGCCTCCCATTCCGGCAGGCGGCCTCGATGGGGAAGCTCTACGGGACCGAGGCCGCGAGCCGGGCCGCGAACGCGGCGCTGCAGATCCTCGGAGGCTACGGCTATCTGCGGGATCATCCGGTCGAGCGGATCGTCCGCGATCTGCGCCTCATGGAGATCGGCGAGGGGACCAGCGAGATCCAGCGGATCGTCATCGCCCGCGAGCTCATCGCCGCCTCTTGAGCGCCGCCTCCGAGCTTCTTGCCCGCGCCGACGGAGGCGACAAGCGGAGCATCGCGCGGCTCCTCACCATCGTCGAGAACGACGAGCCCGGCGCGCCCGAGATCCTTCGCGTGGTGTATCCGCGGACCGGCCGGGCGCGGATCGTCGGAGTGACCGGGCCGCCCGGCGGCGGCAAGAGCACCCTGGTGTCCCGGCTCGCCGGGGCGTATCGCGAGGACGTTGCGCGGGTCGCGGTGGTCGCGGTGGATCCGTCGAGTCCGTTCAGCGGCGGCGCGATCCTGGGCGACCGCATCCGGATGCGCGAGCGCTTCCTCGATGAGGGCCTGTTCATCCGGAGCATGGCGAGCCGCGGGCACGCCGGCGGACTCTCGCGCGCGACGATGCGGGTCATCAACGTCCTGGACGCGCTCGGGGTCGAGGTGGTGATCGTCGAGACCGTGGGGGTAGGGCAGGAGGAGGTCGATGTCGTCCGGGTGGCCGACACCGTCTGCCTGGTGACCGTTCCCGGCCTGGGCGACGACATCCAGGCGATCAAGGCCGGGATCCTCGAGATCGCCGACGTGCTGGTGGTGAACAAGGCGGACCGGCCGGGGGCCGACGAGGCGGCGCGCGATCTTGCGCAGATGCTCACCCTGGGCGCGCAGCGCCTCGCCTGGAGACCGCCCATCATCCGTACCAGCGCGACCGAGAACACCGGCATCGCCGAGCTCGTGCGGGCGGTCGCGGCCCATGACACTTGGGCGCGGGAGAGCGGGGAGCACGAGCGGCGGCGCACCGACGCCGCCCGTTCCGAGGTCGAGTCGCTGCTCCAGCAGGCGCTCATCCGCCGCCTCGAGGACCGGATCGGGCCGGGGCGGCTCGACGACGCCGTCGTGCGGGTCGCCCGGCGCGACGTCGATCCCTACGCCGCGGTCGAAGAGCTCCTCCGTTCCTGAACAGGCTCACCCCTGACGGCGCATCCCGCGGACGGCGATAGCATCGCCGCAGTGCCGTTGCGTCCATCGGGGAGGGGCAGATGAGCAAGCGCGTCGGATTCATCGGTCTGGGGGTCATGGGCCGGCCGATGGCCCTCAACCTCGCGAAGGCCGGCCATGCGCTCACGGTGTTCGACCTCGATCCGGCGGCGGTCGGCGCGATCGTCGCCGCGGGGGCACGTGCCGCGGCGACCGCGCGCGACGCCGCCGCGGGCCAGGACGTCGTGGTCACGATGCTGCCCGCCTCCCGCCACGTCGAAGCGGCCTACCGCGGACCGGATGGGGTGATCGCCGGTCTCGGACCGGGCACGGTGGTCATCGACATGAGCACGATCGATCCTGGGACGACCCGCCGGATCGCGGCGGAGGTCGGGGCCACCGGGGCGCCGATGCTCGACGCGCCGGTGAGCGGATCCTCGACCGGCGCGGCGGAGGGAACGCTCACGATCATGGTCGGCGGTGACGCCGCCGACCTCGAGGCTCAGCGGGACCTGCTGGAGGCGATGGGCCGCACGATCAT
>DATLEG010000069.1:0-3083 GCA_035525465.1 Saccharimonadales bacterium (SeqCode) | reverse complement strand
TCGCGACGTTCTGCGAGAAGCCGATCGCGATCGGTATCCCGGAGACGCGCGACATCGTCGCGCACGTCGAGCGCTCAAAGGGACGGCTGCAGATCGGCTTCCAGCGCCGCTTCGACGCGGGCTACCGAACCGCGCGCGATGCCATCCGCGCGGGGCAGCTCGGGGACGTCTTCTCGTTCCTGATGGTGAGCTGCGACCGGCTGCCGCCGCCGGACGCGTACATCGCGACATCCGGCGGGCAGTTCAAGGACCAGCTCATCCACGACTTCGACATCACGCGCTGGCTCTTCGGCACCGAGGTCATCGAGGTGAGTGCGACCGGCTCGACGCTTGGCCAACGGCAGTACGTCCCGCTGGGCGACGTCGCGACCTCGGCGGTCACGCTCACGCTCGCCGACGGCACCCTCGGACTCCTCACCGCGCTGCGCCACAACGAGGCCGGGTACGACATCCATGCCGAGATCCATGGGGCCCGGGAGACCATCGCGATCGGCGTCGACCCGCGGACGCCCTGGCGCTCGGTCGAGGCCGATGCGCCGGCGCTCGCCGGACCCGCCTACCCGTCGTTCTTCGTCAGGTTCGCCGACGCCTACCGCGCCGAGCTCACCCAGTTCCTCCGATACGCCCGTGGTGAGGCGGAGAACGCCTGCACCGCCGCCGACGCTCTCGCGGCCCTGCGCATCGCCGAGGCCGCCGGGCGCTCCTGGCGGGAGCAGCGACCGGTCGGAGTCGACGAGATCGGATGAGCCTCAACGTCAGGTTCATCGGCAGCGGGAACGCGTTCTCTGACGGCGGCCGGACGCACGCCTGCATCCATCTCACCGGGCCGGGGACGTCGCTCCTCCTGGACTGCGGCGGCTCCGCGCTACCGGCGATCAAGAAGGTCGTGGACCCGGCGACCATTGACGCGATCGCGATCAGCCATCTGCACGGCGATCACTTCGGCGGCCTGCCGTTCCTGCTCATGGAGCAGCACTACGCCGGCCGGACCGCGCCACTGGTGATCGTTGGCCCGCCGGAGCTGCGCGCCCGCTCCAGCGCCGCCGGCGTGGCTCTGTTCCAGGACTTCTACGGTGCCGCCGGTCCAACGCTCGGCTATCCGCTGGAGTGGCGGGTGCTCGACGCGGAACCCAGCTTGGTCGGCGGCGCCCTGGTGAGCGGACATCCGGTGGCGCACGTCGAGGAGAGCCAGCCGCACGGCCTCCGGGTCCGGGTCGGTGATCGCCTCATCGCGTATTCCGGAGACGCGTCCTGGAGCGACGCTCTCCCGCGCCTGGCCGACGGGGCCGACCTGTTCATCTGCGAGGCCACGAACTTCGCCGAGCCGCACCCGGTCCACCTGTCGGTCGCCGAGCTGCGGGCCCACCGCGCGGAGCTGCGCTGCGCACGGCTGGTGGTGACCCACCTCGGGAACGAGACCCTCGCGCACCTCGGGGAGGTGGACGATCTCGAGATCGCCGCCGACGGGACGGTGCTCGAGCTTTGATGAACGAGGAGCTGTTCGCGGCGATCAACGCCGGCGACCTCACCAGGCTCAGGACCATCCTTGACGCTGACCCTCGGGCGGCCGGGTCTCGGAACGGGAACGGCGTCTCGGCGGTACTCGCAGCGGCCTACCGCAACGATCCCAAGGCGGTTGCAGCGCTGCGGTCGACCGGGCTCGCGCTGGATCTCTTCGAAGCCGCCGCGGTCGGCGACGTCGAGCGCGTGAGAGACCTGCTCAGCACAGGGGCCACACGCGCGACCGACTACAACACCGACGGGTTCCACGCGCTCGGGCTAGCCGCGTTCTTCCGCCATTTCGAGGTGCTGAAGGTCCTGCTCGATTCCGGAGCCGACGTTCAGGCGCCGTCGCAGAATCAGATGCGTGTGACCGCCCTGCACAGCGCGGTCGCGGATCGCGGCGACCGCGAAATCGCGCTCGCGCTGATCGCCGCCGGGGCCGATCCGAACGCGAAGCAGCGGCATGGCTGGACCCCGCTCCATGGGGCTGCCGGCTCGGGCGATCGCGCCGTGATCGGGGCGTTGCTCACCGCAGGAGCCGACCCGACGCTCGCGAACGACGACGGAAAGCGGGCCGCCGACATCGCGCGTGAGGCCGGGCACGCCGACATCGCCGATCTTCTGGATGAGACCGAGCAGATGGATAAGCCGGACCAGCTCTAGCCCGCTGGCGATCCGCGCGTCACGACGCTTCCTTTTGGAAGATCGCGAGGATCACGCCCTCGGCGGCGAGCTCGTCGCCGACGTAGGCCGACACCTTCACCCGCCCGAAGCCACGGCGCATCTTCTCGAACTCGGCCACGAACCGGCCGGTGTCCCCGGGTCGCACGATCCGCTTGAAGCGCATCTCGTCGATCCCGGCGAAGAGGCCTAGGCCGTTGCGATAGTCCTCATGGGCCATCGCCGCAACGGTCGCGGTCTGGGCCATGCTCTCGGTGAGGATCACCCCAGGAACGATCGGGTTCCCCGGAAAATGTCCCTTCAAATACCACTCCAGGCCGGTGAAGTCGTGCTCGGCGACCGCACGGACAAGCGGCTCGAGCTCAGTGATCCGGTCGATGAGCAGGAACGGGTCCCGATGTGGGATCAGCGCTTCGATCCCCGCGCGGTCGAGGACGACGCTCATCCTGCCAGCGCTTCGATGCCCACGGTGTCGATGAGGTGGGTGGTCACCTGGCCGGCCTTGAACAGCTCGCTCCGCAAGATCTTCTGATGGGCCGAGATGTTCGTCTCCACGCCGACGACGGTGAACTCATCGAGCGCCCGCTGCATCCGGGCCACCGCCTCCGGCCGGTCGCGGCCCCAGGCAATGACCTTGGCGAGCAGCGAGTCGTAGTACGGCGGGACCTCGTAGCCCTGGAAGCAGTGGGTATCGAGGCGGATCCCCGGGCCGGCCGGCGCTAGCCAGGTCGTGAGCACCCCGGTCGAGGGCGCGAAGTTCGCGTCCGGATCCTCGGCGTTGATACGGCATTCGATCGCGTGCCCGTTCACCCAGATCTGCTCGTCGGAGAACGAGAGGGGGGCGCCGGAGGCAAGCGCGATCTGCTCCTTCACCAGGTCGATGCCGGTCACCGCCTCGG
>DATLEG010000067.1:0-9220 GCA_035525465.1 Saccharimonadales bacterium (SeqCode) | reverse complement strand
GGCGCTCTTGATGTTGTGGGCGAGGCCGCGCTCGACGAGCTGCCGCATGACGAACGGCTTGAAGAGCTCGAGCGCCATCTTCTTCGGAAGGCCGCATTCGCCGAGCTTCAGGTCGTTGCCCACGACGATGACCGACCGGCCGGAGTAGTCCACGCGCTTGCCGAGGAGGTTCTGACGGAACCGGCCCTGCTTGCCCCGAAGCATGTCCGAAAGGCTCTTCAGCTTGTGGTTCCCCGTCCCGGAGATCGCGCGGCCACGGCGACCGTTGTCCATGAGCGCGTCGACCGCTTCCTGGAGCATGCGCTTCTCGTTCCGGATGATGATCTCCGGAGCGCCGAGCTCGAGGAGCCGCTTCAACCGGTTGTTGCGGTTGATCACGCGACGGTAGAGGTCATTCAGGTCGCTCGTGGCGAAGCGGCCACCGTCCAGCTGCACCATCGGGCGCAGGTCCGGGGGGATGACCGGCAGGATCGTGAGGATCATCCACTCCGGCGAAGCGCCCGAGCGGAGGAGTGCCTTGATCAGGCGCAGGCGCTTGATCGACTTCTTCCGGCGCTGTCCGGTGGTCGAGCGCATGTCGTTCTGGAGCTGGAGGGCGAGCTTGGGGAGATCGAGCTGACGCATGATCTCCAGGACCGCCTCCGCGCCCATCTGCGCGCGGAAGTACCGGTACTTGTCGGCGTACTGCCGGTACTCGGTCTCGGTCATGTTCTGCATCCACTTGATCGCATTGACCTCGTCGCGCTTGGCCTTCACCTCGTCGCGAACGACCTGCACGTCCGGAGCGATCTCCTGGCGGACGACGGTCAGATCCTGATCGGCACGGGCCCGGAGGTCGGCGGTCTTCTTGTCGGCGTCGCTTCGGGTGGTCGCCTCCTCGGCCCTGCCCTGCTTGACCTTCGCGTCGGTCTGCTTCTGCAGGCTCCGCTGGAGCTGGGTGCTCATCGTGCGCGTGACGTTCTCGCCCTTGGTGACCAGCGTGAGCTCGGCCGGCTTGAACACGATGTCCTTGGGTGCCGGCTTCCCGAGCGACTCTTCGAGCTGCTCTTTGCACTTCTGTGCGGCGTTGGTGAGGACCTCGAGGTCGGCGGCGAGCTGCTCCTCCTGCTGACGGACCTTCTGCTCGGTCGAGGTGCGGATCCGCATGATCTCCGCGTTCGCCCGGCTCTCGATGGCCCCGGTGCGGTCCGAGATGGTCTGCTCGAGGCGGCGGATCTTGCCCTCAGCCTCTTCGTTGATCGTCTGGAGCACGCGCTCCTTCTGGTGCTCGTCGATGTGCGTCACGACGTAGAGCGCGAAGTAGAGGATCCGCTCCAGGTTGCGCGGGGACATGTCGAGCAGGATCCCGAGACGGGACGGCGTGCCCTTGAAGAACCAGATGTGGGACACCGGCGACGCGAGCTGGATGTGCCCCATCCGCTCGCGGCGGACCTTCGCTCGCGTCACTTCGACGCCACACTTGTCGCAGATGATGCCCTTGTAGCGGATCCGCTTGTACTTCCCGCAGTAGCACTCCCAGTCGCGGGTCGGTCCGAAGATCCGCTCGTCGAACAGACCGTCCTTTTCCGGACGGAGGGTGCGGTAGTTGATCGTCTCGGGCTTGGTCACCTCGCCGCTGGACCAGCCCCGGATCTGGTCCGGGGAGGCGAGCGAGATGCGGATCGCGTTGAACTCATTGACCTCAAGCATTAGCTGCCCCCTTCGAGGCCGGAGATGTTGATCCCGAGGTCAGGGGTCGCGAGCGCGCCCTGCTCCTCGATGAAGCGGATCTCTTCCTCGTTCTCGTTCAGCACTTCGACCGACAGGCCGAGCGACTGGAGCTCCTTGATGAGCACCTTGAAACTCTCCGGCACCCCCGGCGGCTGGATGTCCTCGCCCTTCACGATGGCCTCGTACGTCTGGACCCGGCCCATGACGTCGTCCGACTTCACCGTGAGGAGCTCCTGGAGGATGAACGCCGCGCCGTAGGCCTCGAGCGCCCAGACCTCCATCTCGCCGAACCGCTGGCCGCCGAACTGGGCCTTCCCACCGAGCGGCTGCTGGGTGATGAGGCTGTACGGGCCGGTGGAGCGGGCGTGGATCTTGTCCTCCACCAGGTGGTGGAGCTTGAGCATGTAGATCTGGCCGACGGTGACCGGCTCCTCGAACGCGCGGCCGGTGCGGCCGTCGCGCAGCTGGATCTTGCCGTTCTCCGGCAGGCCCGCCGCCCGCAGCGTCTCCTTGATCGCCTCTTCCTTCGCGCCGTCGAAGACCGGCGTCGCGACGTGGATGCCGAGCACCGACGCGGCCCACCCGAGGTGGGTCTCGAGGATCTGCCCGATGTTCATCCGGCTCGGCACGCCGAGCGGGTTCAGGACGATGTCGACCGGCGTCCCATCCGGAAGGAACGGCATGTCCTCGACCGGGAGGATCTTGGCGATGACGCCCTTGTTCCCGTGCCGGCCGGCCATCTTGTCGCCGACGCTGATCTTTCGCTTCTGCGCGATCGCGATACGAATGAGCTTGTTCACGCCGGGGAGGAGCTCGTCGTTGTTCTCGCGGCTGAAGACGGCGACGTCAACGATCTTTCCGTGCTCGCCGGAGGGAAGCCGGAGCGAGGTGTCCTTCACCTCACGGGCCTTCTCACCGAAGATCGCGCGGAGCAGCCGCTCCTCGGCGGTGAGCTCGGTCTCGCCCTTGGGGGTGATCTTCCCCACCAGGATGTCCTGCGGCCCGACCTCGGCGCCGATGTACACGATGCCCGAGTCGTCGAGATCGGCGAGGGCCTCTTCTCCGACGTTCGGGATGTCGCGGGTGATCTCCTCCGGTCCCAGCTTGGTGTCCCGGGCCTCGGACTCGTACTTCTCGACGTGGATCGAGGTGAATTTGTCGTCCTGAACGATCCGCTCGGACAGGATGATCGCGTCCTCGTAGTTCCCGCCCTCCCAGGGCATGAACGCGACGAGGATGTTCTGGCCGAGGGCCAGCTCGCCCTGATCGGTGGAGTACGAGTCGGCGATGACCTGATCGCCGGAGACGCGGTCACCGACGCTCACGATCGGACGCTGGTTGAAGCAGGTGCCCTGGTTGGTACGGACGAACTTCTGGAGCTTGTAGCGGTACGCGTCGCCGGCATCCTCTTCGATCCAGATCTCCGCCGCGGACACCGACCGGACCGTGCCCGGGGCGCGCGAAATGAGGACCTGGCCGGAGTCCTTCGCGGCGCGGTATTCGATCCCGGTCCCGATGATCGGGGCCTCCGGGCGAATGACCGGCACGGCCTGCCGCTGCATGTTCGAGCCCATCAGGGCGCGGTTCGCGTCGTCATGCTCGAGGAACGGGATGAGCGCCGCCGAGACCGAGACGATCTGCTTGGGCGAGACATCCATGAACTCGGCCATCGCCGGGGGCGCCTCGTGGTACTGCGCGCCCTTGTGGACCTGGACCCGCTCATCGACGAAGTTGTTGTTAACGTCGAGGTGCGCGTTCGCCTGGATGACCGTGGCCATCTCCTGCTCGTCCGCGGTGAGGTAGACAATCTCGTCGGAGACGTGCGCGCGGCCGTCGGCGGACTTGTCGAGGCGGCGATAGGGCGATTCGATGAACCCATAGGCGTTCACCCGTCCGTAGGTCGCGAGCGAGCCGATGAGGCCGATGTTCGGGCCTTCCGGCGTCTCGATCGGGCAGATCCGGCCGTAGTGGCTGAAGTGCACGTCTCGGACGTCGAAGCCGGCGCGCTCCCGCGAGAGGCCGCCCGGCCCGAGGGCCGAGAGCCGGCGCTTGTGGGTGAGCTCGTCGAGGGGGTTCGTCTGCTGCATGAACTGCGAGAGCTGGCTGCCGCCGAAGAACTCCTTGATCGAGGCGACCACCGGCCGGATGTTGATCAGCTCCTTGGGGGTCGCCTTCTCCGGCTCGACGATCGACATGCGCTCGCGCACGACGCGCTCCATGCGGAGGAGGCCCACCCGGAACTGGCCCTGGATGAGCTCGCCCACGGCGCGGACCCGGCGGTTGCCGAGGTGGTCGATGTCATCGGCCTTGCCCTTGCCGTTGTTCAGCTCGACGATCCGGGCGACGATCTTCACCAGGTCGTCGTTCGTGAGCGTGCGCTGCGACATCTCGAGGTCCAGGCCGAGCTTGCGGTTCAGCTTGTACCGGCCGACCTTCGCCAGGTCGTAGCGCCGGAAGTTGAAGAACAGCGACTGGACGAGGTTGCGGGCGTTGTCGATCGTCGGCGGGTCGCCCGGCCGGAGACGCTTGTAGACCTCGACCAGCCCCTCATTCGTGTTCTGCGCGGGGTCCTTGTCGAGGGTGGAGGCGATGTACTGGTGCTCGGGGTCGGTGTCGAGGTTGGTGAAGAGCGCCTTCACCTCCTCGGTCGAGGAGTACCCGATCGCGCGCAGCAGGGTCGTGACCGTGAGCTTGCGCTTCCGGTCGACCTTGACCGAGATGACGTCCTTGTTCGAGGTCTCGAACTCGAGCCAGGCGCCGCGGTTCGGGATGAGCTTGGCGTAGAAAAGCTGGCGGCCGGTGGTCGGGTCATCGACCGCGGTGAAGTACACCCCGGGCGACCGGACCAGCTGGCTGACGACCACGCGCTCGGCGCCGTTGATGACGAAGGTCCCCTTGTCGGTCATCCAGGGGAAGTCGCCAAGGAAGACGTCCTGCTCGCTGACCTCGCCGGTCTCCTTGTTCACCAGCTCGACGCGGGCCCAGAGCGGCTTGCTGAAGGTGAGATCGCGGGTGCGGCACTCCTCTTCGGAGTACTTGGGCTCGCGGAACTCGCTCGACAGGAATCGGAGGTCGAGGTTCTTTCCCGTGAAGTCCTGGATCGGGGAGATCTCGGCGAACAGCTCCTGGAGCCCCTCTTCGCAGAACCACTTGAAGCTGTCGATCTGGGTCTGGATGAGGTTCGGGAGCGGGAGCACTTCGGGGAGCGACGCGTAGTTGCGCCGCTGGCGCGGGGACGCAGGGGTACGGTCGAGGGTCACGGACATGGTGGGGGCCCTCCTCAGAGCTTCGGTCGCGGGGGAAGCGCGGGCAGGGTGGGACACGGCGGACGAACTGATAGCAAGGTGGTCATGGTAGGGCGCAAAGTGGACGCGGTCACCCGGGAACGGAAGATGTTCGGTCGGCGCCCCCTTGGTGTCAAGGGGTCAAATCGGACGGTGTGGGCCCGTCCTAGGCTCTCCCGGATGGTCACGCCATTGGTCTTCGAGGCCCTCGGCGGCCGGTGCGAGCTCTTCGGACCCGATCCTGCCGCGCTGCAGGCGACCCGGGCCTGGATCGCCCGGATGCATGACCGGCTCACCCGGTTCGGTCCGGACAGCGAGCTGTCGCGCTTCAACCGTTCGGCCGGGGCGTGGGTCGCGGTGAGCCCGGAGCTCGAGGCCCTTCTCAGGATCGCGGTGGACGCCTATGAACAAAGCGGCGGGCTGGTCCACGCCGGGATCCTCCCCGCGCTCCTGGCGGCCGGGTACACCCGCGATCTGGCGGCTGGGCCGACCCCGCGCACCGCGGAGCGGGTCCTCGCTCCGCCGCTTGGGGAGATGCTCGCGCTGCGTGCCGGGCAGGCCCGTCTCGCGGCGGGGAACGCGATCGACCTGGGCGGCCTCGCCAAGGGCTGGCTCGCCGACCGGGCGGTCGAACGCCTGGGGCCCAACGCCCTGGCCAATCTGGCCGGCGACCTCTGCGCCGTGGGCCCTGGCCCGGGTGCGCCGGACCCGGGTGACGGATGGCCGGTCGGATTCGGCGGGACGACCGTGCTCCTCCGGGACGGCGGCGCGGCAACGAGCGGCACGACCGGTCGGCGATGGGGCGACGGACTCCACCATCTCATCGATCCGCGCACCGGGGCGCCGGCGGTGACCGATCTGGTCGAGGTCTCGGTGCTCGCGGCGACCGCGACCGAAGCGGAAGTGCTCGCGAAGACCGCGCTGCTGCTCGGCGCGACCGCCGGTGCGACGTTCCTCGACCGGCGGGCCCGCGGCTCGTTCCTTCGCTGATGCCCCGCCGCGACGCGCCCCGGAGGTGCGAGTCCCTCCAGAAAACCAGAACCGGGACCCCGCCCGTAGCGTGGTCCCGGTCCGGCACCTTTCGCGATCCCGCCGATCGGCGGAGCCGCGGGGAAACTCTACCCCGCACCGCCCGCCTGCCCCAAAGCAGGCAGGCAGGCGAGCGTTCTGCTACCAAAGCTGGTAGCGGCTACTTGAGCTCGGTCGTCGCTCCGGCGTCCTCGAGCTTCTTCTTCACGGCCTCGGCCTCGTCCTTGCTCACGTTCTCCTTGATCGGCTTCGGCGCGCCGTCCACCAGGTCCTTGGCCTCCTTGAGGCCGAGACCGGTGATCTCGCGGACGGTCTTGATGACGTTGATCTTCGAAGCACCGGCCTCCTTCAGGATGACGGTGAACTCGGTCTTCTCCTCCGCCGCCTCGGCGCCACCGGCGCTGCCGCCGGCTGCCGGGCCGGCCACGGCGACCGGCGCCGCGGAGACGCCCCAGCGCTCCTGGAGGAATTTGCCGAACTGGGCGATCTCGAGGATCGAGAGCCCTTCGATGTCCTTGACCAGCTTGTCGAACTTCTCGGTGTTGGTGTCAACGGCCATGGGTGCTGTTCCCTTTCTTCTTGTGCGGTGTGGGTCAGGCGGCTTGCTGTCCGCGGGCTTCGAGCACGCGGATGAGGGTCTGCAGGGGTGCCTGGAGCGTGGCGACGGCCTGGGCGAGTGGGGCCTGAAGGCTGCCGACGAGGGTCGCCTGCAGCTGGATCCGGGCCGGAAGCTTGGCGAGGGACTGCACGTCCTCGCCGCTCATCGCGCGGCCGCCCACGTACGCTCCGACGATCTTGAACGCCTTGTAGCCGCGGGTCTCCTCGACGAGCCCCTTCGCCAGCTCGACCTCATCGCCGCTGCCTAGCGCGACGGCGGTCGGACCGGTGAGCAGCTCGCGCAGGCCGGTCTTCTTCGATCCGTCGGCCGCACGGCCGAACAGCGAGTTCTTCACGACGTGGTATTCGACCCCGCGGGGGCGCAGCTTGCGCCGAAGGTCCTGGAGCTCCGCCACGGTGAGCCCGCGGTACTGGGTCACGATGATCGTGGAGGCCCCGGCCATATCGGCCTCGAGGGCGGTGACGGCCTTGGCCTTCGCGGCCACGCCGCCGCCCTTGCGCTTGGTCTTGGGTCCGCTCTTGGTCTTTGCCATGTCTCTCCTTCCTTGTCGGTCTGCAACAAGAACGGCCTCCGTCCCGTGCGGGACGAAGGCCGATGGAGACGATGGACGTCACCCTCTGCGCTACGCCTCCGCTGGCTCCGCCGGCTGGCGGATTCAATTCCCGTTCGGGAGACCGGCTTCTTTGGCTATGAAGTTGTGTGCTTCTAGTGTACCGGGCTACGCGGTCGCCTTGCCGGCCAGGGCCACGGCCTGACCGGTGTCGACCTTCACGCTGGGGCCCTGGGTGCTGGTGAGGTAGACGGTCTCGACATAGTTCGCCTTCAGGCCGGTCGGGCGGGCGCGGTTGACCGCGTCCATGACCGTCGCGAGGTTCTGGACGAGGGCCTTCTCGGTGAACGAGGACTTCCCGACGGTCGTGTGCACGACCCCGGTCTTGTCGACCCGGAACTCGATCCGGCCGCCCTTGGAGTCGCGGACCGCCTTGGCCACGTCGAAGGTGACGGTGCCCGACTTCGGGTTCGGCATGAGGCCGCGCGGACCGAGGACCCGGCCCAGGCGGCCGACGGCACCCATGAGGTCCGGTGTGGCGACGGCGACGTCGAAATCGAGCCACCCGCCCTCGACCTTCTTCGCCAGATCGTCCGCCCCGACCTCGTCCGCACCGGCGGCCTGGGCCTCGCGGGCCTTCTCGCCCTGGGCGAACACGATCACCCGGACGGTCTTGCCGGTGCCATTCGGGAGGACCGCCGCGCCGCGGACCATCTGGTCGGCGTGCCGCGGGTCGACGCCCATCCGCAGGTGGAGCTCGACGGTGGTGTCGAACTTCGCGCCCGATGTCTCTTTGACCGGGCGGACGGCCTCTTCGGGGCTGTAGGTCTTGTCACGATCGATCTTCTTCGCCAGCTCGGTGTAGCGCTTGCCTGCCATGTCCTTGCTCCTTCGACCGACAATGTCGGTCTCCCACGTTCAGGCCGTGGTGGGCCTCATTCGCTACGCGGTGATATCGACGCCCATGCTGCGTGCGGTGCCTTCGACCATCGCCATCGCCGATTCGATCGAGGTGGCGTTCAGGTCGGCCATCTTGGTCTCGGCGATCGAGCGGACCTTCGCCCGGGAGAGCTTGCCCACCTTGCTCTTGTTCGGCGTCGGTGAGCCCTTCTCGATCCCCGCCTCTTTGCGGATGAGGTCCGCCGCCGGCGGGCTCTTGGTCACGAAGGTGTAGGAGCGATCCTCGAAGATCGTCACGACCGCCGGCACGACCGTGCCGGTGAGCGGCGCGGTGCGCTCGTTGTACTCCTTGATGAACTGGCCCATGTTGATGCCGTGCGGGCCGAGGGCGGTACCGACCGGCGGCGCCGCGGTCGCCTTCCCTGCCTGGATCTGCACCTTTACGACTGCTTTGACTTTCTTCATTTGTTCATCGCAGGGGCTTCGCCCCTTCCACCCCGTGCCACTATTTCACCAGTTTTTCGATCTGCAGGAAGTCGAGCTCGACCGGGGTCTCCCGGCCGAAGATCGACACGAGGACCTTGACCTTGTTGCGCTCGGGATTCACTTCGTCGACCACGCCGTGGAGGTCGGTGAACGGACCGTCGGTGACCCGGACGGCCTCGCCCTTGGTGAACGCGACCTTGTACTTCGGCGCGTCGAGCTTGATCTGGCGGAGGATCGCCTTCACCTCGCCGTCCGAGAGCGGGGTCGGGGTGGTGCCCATCCCCACGAAGCTCGTGACGCCCGGGGTGTTCCGCACGACGTACCAGGAGTCGTCGCCCATGTTCATCTCGACCAGGACGTATCCCGGATAGACCTTCCGCTCGACCGGATGCCGCTTTCCGTTCTTGATCTCGATCTCTTCCTCGGTGGGCACGAGGACCTGGAAGATCTTGTCGCCCATGTCCATCGAGTGGATCCGGTGCTCGAGGTTCGTCTTCACCTTGTTCTCGTATCCGGAGTAGGTGTGAATGACGTACCAGCGGCGGTTCGCCTCCTCCGCGGCCGCGGCGGGGGTGGTCTTGCTGGCCGCCGGCGCCGGCGCCGGCTCGGGCTCGGGCTCGACGACCGGTTCCGGCTCGGCCT
>DATLEG010000063.1:0-4733 GCA_035525465.1 Saccharimonadales bacterium (SeqCode) | reverse complement strand
GGGCCGAGCTGTCGCGGTCGGGGCTCGACGCGGGCGTCCTGCCGAATGGGCTTGCCGAGCGTTTCAATGCTCCGGTCCCCCCGGCCGATGTCCGCGCCTTGAAGCTCGCGCTCGAGGGCCGCCCGGCGCTGGTGAAGGTCGCGCGGTTCGACGCCGACAAGCGCTGGCTCTGGGCGGTGGACGCGGTCGCGGTGCTCCGCACCGCCGGGCGGCGGCCGCGGCTGATCATGCGCGGGAGCCGCAGCAGCTACGCCGATGTCGTCGGCGATCGCATCCGCGAGCGTGGGCTGAGCGTCGACCGCATCGCCCTGGGCTCCGACGCGACCCCGCGCGACCTCGCCGCGGCGCTCCATGACTCGGTCGCGGATGTCGCCTTCCTCGACTTCTTCGTGAGCGAGCGTGCGCTCCGTGCGCTGTACGCCGCGGCGACGGGGGTGCTCGCCAACTCGGAGAAGGAGCCGTTCGGGCTGGTCGGTCTGGAGGTCATGGCCTGCGGGGGGATCGCGTTCGTCGGGCGCACCGGAGAGGACTACGCCGTCCCGTACGGAAACGCGGTCGTCATCCAGTCGGACGATCCCCGCGAGCTCGCGACACATCTGGACACCCTGGCCGCGCGCCCGGACCTGGCGGAGCGGATGCGCGCCGACGGCCGGGCGACGGCGAAGCGCTTCGCCTGGCCCCGGATACTGGACGCGCTCGAGACCGCCTGGCAGGGGGCGACGACGGCGCGGTAGGCCGAGCGTTGGTGGCCTGGCGCCCCGCGCGAGGCACCGCCGCGAGTACGCTGCGCCCGGAGTGCCTCACTGGTGACCTGGGCAGGTCGCGGCGCGTGAAGGAGGACGGGGTGACATCTGTCGGTACGGACGGTACTGCGGGCACGGTGGTCGGTCTCTGGCGCTATCCGGTCAAGTCGATGCAGGGAGAGGAGCTGAACGCCGCCGAGCTCACCGAGCGCGGCTGCCTTGGGGATCGCGCCTATGCCCTCCTCGACCGCGAGACCGGAAAGGTCGCGAGCGCGAAGAATCCCCGGAAATGGGGCCGGCTCTTCGACTTCCGCGCGGCCTTCGTGGATCCGCCGCGTATCGGTGCGCCCCTGCCAGCGGTGCGGATCACCCTCCCCGACGGCAGCGTCGTGACCAGCGGGCAGGATGACGTCGACGCGATCCTCTCGCGGGCGATCGGCCGCGAGGTCACCCTGGGTGTCGCCGGGCTGGAGCAGCCCAGCCTCGAGGAATATTGGCCGGACATCGAGGGCTTGACCCATCGCGACAAGGTCACAGACGAAGCGATGCCGCCGCGGACGTTCTTCGACTTTGCGGTCGTCCACGTCCTGACGACGGCGACCATCGATCGGCTCCGCACGCTCTACCCGGCCGGGCGCGTCGAACCGCGTCGCTTCCGCCCGAACATCATCGTCGGGGTGCCCTCAGGCGAGCAGGACTTCGTCGAGAACGCGTGGATCGGCCGCACCCTCGCCCTCGGCGACGGGGTGCGCCTGAGCATCACCGGCCCCTGCCCGCGCTGCGTGATGACGACCCTGCCCCAAGGGGACCTCCCGAAGGACGGCGGCATCCTACTCACCGCAGCGCGCAACAACGACACGCATGTCGGCGTGTACGCGGCGGTGCACGAGGGGGGCACGCTTCATCGCGGAGATCCCGCCCGGCTCCAGTGACCGGTCGCGCGCGAACGGCGCGACACTAGATCGACCGTCAGTTCGGGAAGCGGCTCGGTCCGGCGGCATCCGTGGCGTAGCGCACGAAGTGGGCGAGATCGAACGGCTTGCGGCGCAGTTGCGTCGCGTCGTCGCGGATCGACGGGGGCAGCTCCGCGTCCGGCGCGATGACCAGTACAGGGATATCCGCGTAGCCGACGCGCGCGCGCATCTTCAACAGGAACTGTTCCCCGCTCATGTCTGGAAGGTCCAGACTTGTGACGACAAGGTCGTATTTCGGCGTGAGCACCTTGAGCGCGTGCTCGGCGCTGTGCACGACATTCACCCGATGCCCGTGCTGCGCAAGGTCAAGCTGGAACAGGTAGGCGAGTGGCCGCTCGGTCTCGACGACCATGACGAGCAGCTCCCGCTTCTTCACGTCCGCCCGACGAGCGGCAGATCGGCGTGGTGGATCGCTTCAAAGGCCACCCCCCCGGTCTCCTTCCAGTCATGCGATGCGTTCTTCAGTCCAGCCGTGCAATAGGCCCACTGACGCCCATTGACGGTGAGCGTTCCGAGGCCATCGGGGACGCTCCTCCCTGAGGCGATGTGTTCAGGAGTGATGCAGATGTAGTCGACGGGCTGGTCGTCCGATCCCTGTTTCGGTGTCACTTCGGGCGGACCTCCTGGGTAGCCGATCCCTCGGATGCGTAATGGCGGACGCGGAGCATCTCGATCGGTGAAGGCTCGATCGCATTCCATTGATGGTCGCGACTGCCGCCGTGGGAGCAGTACGCCCAATCGCCGTGGTGGAGCGTGAGCTTGGGCAGGTGGTCGCTACAGTCCGGGTCGCTATGGTCGACGCGACAGAGCCATGCGATCAATGCGGCCATGCGGCCCCTCCCCGATCTGAACGAAACGAACGGTGCGCCAGTTCACAGAGTGCGCCCTGCCGATCGGGCCGGCATGACGATTTCGTCGCCCCAACGAACGGAAATGGACGCCTGCTCGGCTCGCGCAGCTCGTTGGACCGCGTGGTGCAAGCGCCCGATCGGGCAGGTGTTCATCAGGGAACGCGTGGGGGCGCGCTAGGACGGGACCCGCTCGTAGATCCCGTAGGTCAGCGACCGCCGGACGACGAGACCGGCGCGTGGATCGATCCGGCCCCGCGTTCCCGGCGCGTAGCCCCGCAGGCGGCGCGAGGTCTCGAGCCAGCGATCGAGCCCGGTCCGGTCGGGGAAGCGCAGGCTGTACCAGAAGTGGCCGGTCCGGACCGGCCGCAGCAGGCCCTGCGCGATCAGCTGCGCGATGGCGCGGTCGCTCGCGGCGCTGTCACCCTCGGCGAGCGCGGTCTCCTGCAGCCCGCCCCGGAAGACCCGCCGCTGGAAGACCTTCGGCTGGTGCTGCGAATCCGGGCGCAGGTCGATCACCGTCCCCCCCGGCCGGACCGCGCGATGGGCCGCGTGGAGGGCATCGACCATGCCCGATCGTCGCACTCATCAGAGCGACCAGGAGAAGATCGCGGTATCGAACCGCTCGCGGCCGACCCCGGGGCGCTGCGCCGGCGCGATCCGGAAGCGCACATTCGTGAGCTCGTCCTCGCCCGCCCGGCGGCGGGCGAGCCGGATGGCAGCGGCGTCCGGATCGATCGCCACGACCCGTGCGGCGGTGCGGGCCAGAAGGAACGTCAGGCGGCCGTCGCCGCAGCCGATCTCCAGCACGGCTGCCCCGGACAGCCGTCGGCCGGCCCGCAGGGCCCGCAGCTCCCGGTCATCCGCCGGCCGGTAGACGCTCGCGCAGCCGATGCGACCGACCGGCGTATCAGCCATAGCCCTCCCGGGCGCCGGGCAGCATCGCCCCGCCCCGGGGCGCCGACCCGGCGAGGCGGGCTGGGTCGATGAACGATCCGCGGATCTCCTCCGGCGGCTCGGCGCCGGCGAACCACCAGATCACCTCGAGATTCGCGCGGAACAGTGCGTCGAAGACCGCATCCTCCGGGCTCGAGTTCCGGCTCGAATACCACCAGAACCAGTCACTCCCCTCCGCCGCCATGAGCGGTCGCCGGACGCTCGCCGGCATGTCGCGCAGCGAGCCCCACTGCTCCTGGGCGAAGCGGCGCGTCCGCTCGAGGGCACCCCAGGCGCGCCGGTGGGTCTCCTCGCCGATCCAGACCCGGTAGCTCGCGTCGATCCAGGAGCCGCTGTGCAGGGTCGGCAGCCCGACCGTCGCCGGGTTGGCATCCAGATAGTCCGACACGCGGACGGTCTCGAAGCGCTCGTCCGACTGCAGGGTGCCGTAGAGGGAGCGCAGGAAATCGTTCCCGTTGTTCGGGTAGGCCTCCCAGGCGTTCTCGCCGTCGAGGATGATCGACGCGAGGTACGGGCCACCGCTTTCCGGCAAGCGTTCGCGCGCCCGCTCGAGCTTCCAGATGAGATCGCCCACCGCGTCGTGTGGCGCCATGGAGCCGTAGGTGAAGCCGATGCGGTCGCTGATCTCGCGGTCGCGGAAGATCGCGGTCGTCCCATTCGCCAGGCGATAGGGTCGATAGAGGAGCGCGGGCTCGACCAGTGCGCCGATGTCGTCGCGCAGGAAGGTGATGCCAGCCGTGCGCGCGAGGACGCCCTCGTCGGAGGCGAACCACTCCAGGTGCGCCGCGGCGATCGCGTCGGCCGCCTCCGGGGACACCGAGCCCTCGGACGGCCAGACTCCCCGCGGTTTCACGCCGAACCCGCGGACATGCGAGACGACGGCCTCCTCGAGCTGATAGCGCGCGTCATCGGGATACGCGAATGGCGGGTCCGGAAGCAGCGCGCCCGGGTCGCTTCGCAGGGCCGACGACGAGTCGATGAGCAACGGAAGGATCGGGTGGTAGTACGGCGTCGTGAGGATCTCGATCCGGCCCTCACGCTCCAGGCTGCGGTACAGGTGCGGGACACCGGAGGCCATGAAACGTTGGCGACCGATCACATAGCGGACGTCCTCGCGCGTGTAGCGGGCGGCCCGCGAGCGCAGCTCGCGCAGACGCGCGTCACCATTGATGTCATCCGGATCGATCCAGGCGAGATTGAACCAGAGCGCC
>DATLEG010000037.1:0-4416 GCA_035525465.1 Saccharimonadales bacterium (SeqCode) | reverse complement strand
ATCGCGCAGCAGCTCTATGGGGTCTTCGTCCAGAGCGACGCGATGACCATCGAGATCAACCCGCTGTTCATCCAGGAGGACGGCTCGGTCGTCGCCGGTGACGCGAAGCTCGAGGTCGATGACAACGCCCTGTTCCGGCAGCCGGAGGCCCTCGCGATGAAGGAGATCGGACCGGGCGAGGAGCAGGAAGAGGCGGCGAAGGCCCTCGGCTTCAGCTACGTGCAGCTGGGAGGGGACGTCGGGATCATCGGCAACGGCGCCGGCCTGGTGATGAGCACCCTCGACGCGGTGCAGAACGCCGGCGGCACAGCCGCGAACTTCCTCGACGTCGGCGGAGGGGCGAAGGAAGAGGTGGTGAAGGCCGCGCTCGAGATCGTCCTCGCCAACCCGAGCGTGAAGAGCGTGTTCATCAACATCTTTGGGGGCATCACCCGGGGCGACGAGGTCGCCAAGGGGATCCTCGCCGTGCTCGCCGAGACCAAGCCGAAGGTGCCGCTGGTCATCCGGCTGGCCGGGACCGAGGCGGCGGCCGGGCGCGCGCTCCTCGAGGGCGCGCCGCTGGTCTCGCGAGCGACGATGGATGAGGCCGCGACCGAAGCGGTGCGTCTGGCGAGCGGTGGTGCGGGCGCGTGAGCGTGCTCGTGGGGAAGGACACCCGGCTCATCGTCCAGGGGCTGGGGCGCGAGGGCGCGTTCCACGCCGCACGGATGCGCGACTACGGCACGGCGGTCGTCGGCGCGACCAAGCCGGGGAAGGGCGGCACGACGCAGGACGGCATCCCGCTGTTCGACACCGTCGCCCAGGCGATCGAGCGGACCGGCGCCAACGCCACGATCATCTTCGTCCCGCCCGCCGGTGCGGCCGACGCGATCCTCGAGGCGCTCGACAGCCGGCTGCCGCTCGTGGTCACGATCACCGAGAACATCGCGGTGCACGAGATGCTCCGGATCGCATCGCTCCTGGAACAGGGCACCAGCGTGCTCATCGGCCCCAACTGCCCCGGGCTCATCTCCCCCGGCGCGGCGAAGGTCGGCATCATGCCGGCGGAGAACTTCTCGGCCGGCCCGGTGGGATTCGTCTCCCGCAGCGGCACGCTCACCTATGAGATCGCCGATCTCCTCACCCAGGCCGGCCTCGGGCAGACCACCTGCATCGGGATCGGCGGCGACCCGGTCATCGGCCTCCCCACCCCGGACGCGGTCCGACTGCTCAACGACGACCCGGCGACCGAGGTGATCGTCATCGTCGGTGAGATCGGCGGGAGCGCCGAGGAGCGTGCGGCGGAGTACCTGAAGGCACAGGGGCGCAAGCCCGCCGTCGCGTTCATCGCCGGCCGGTCGGCGCCTCCCGGCAAGCGGATGGGCCACGCCGGCGCGATCGTCTCCGGGAGCTCGGGGACCGCGCAGTCCAAGGTCGCGGCGTTCCAGGCAGCCGGTATACCGGTCGCGAACGCCCCGAGCGAGATCCCTGGCTTGGTGCGGCAGGCGCTCGCGAAGCACTGACCGCTCCCGCGGCGCTGGGAGGGGGTCTGAGACCGCTTCCACCTTCCGGATCTCTGTCTCGTCATGCTACGGTTGGCCGCGCACATGACAACCAAGTTGGCGCTGAACGCGACATCTGTTCTGTTTGCCTGCTTGATCGTCGCCTCCGCCTGCGGCGGCGGCGCGGCTCCGACGAGCGCCGGGTCGCCCGCGGTCAGTGCCCCCGCGGCGCCGACCGCGACCGCGGCGGCGACCAAGGCGGCTCCGACGGTCGCGCCGACCCCCACGCCGACGCCCAAACCGGTGGTCTGGCCGCTCACCGGCCTCAAGGCCGACGATCCGGCGGCGATCAAGCGCCGCCCGCTGAACATCCGCCTGCCCAACGACCCGAACGCCCGGCCCCAATACGGGCTCTCCAAGGCCGACCTGGTCTTCGAGATGATCGTCGAAGGCGGGGTGACCAGGTACTCGGCGATCTTCCACAGCAGGGACGTCGATAGCGTCGGACCGATCCGCAGCTACCGGTTCAGTGACCTGTATCTCACCCAGATGCTGAAGGGCGCGCTGGTCGCCTCCGGCGCCACGGTCGAGGAGCGCGACGCGGTGACCGAATCGGTCCGCGTCGGCAACATGATCTCGGTCGATGCCGAGCGTGACGGCCGGCCCTATTTCCGGGTGAGCTTCCGCGTCGCGCCGAACAACCTGTTCACCTCGACCCAGGCCGACCGCGAGGCCGTGAATCGCGCCGGGGGCGCCGGTCCGGTGGACGTGCCGGCCCTCGCGTTCCTGCCCTCGACCGACCACGAGGCGACGGCCGGCGGGTTCGCCGGCTCGGTCCCCGCCCGCACCGCCACGGTCCCCTTCCAGGCCTGGCCCGCGACGTTCACCTGGGATGAGGGCAGCAAGGGCTTCCGCCGGTCGCAGCAGGGCGCCCAGACGGTCGACGGTGACGGGAGCGGAGCGATCCTCGCGCGAAATGTCATCGTGATGACGACCGACATCACGACCACGAGCGTCATCGAAGACTCCCTTGGCAGCCGGGGCCTCGACTACCGCATGACCGGCGGCGGCCCGGCCACGGTGTTCCGGGACGGCCGGCGGCAGGACGGGACCTGGAAGCGCGACGGCGTGCTCGACATGTTCAGCTTCAGCAACCAAGCGGGCGAAAAGATCCTGCTCTCGCCCGGTCAATCCTGGATCCATTTCATCTATCCCGGTTGGACCGTGACAAGCGCGCCATGACCTGCGTTCTGACAACAGCCGTCGAGTCCGATCCGTCCGTCCAGGACGTTCGCCAGATGAAGGAAGGGTGCCCAAGATGCGCGTGCTGAGCTTGGCGAACGTCCTCGCGATCGTCGTCCTTGCGCTCCTCATAAGCGCGCCGACCGCCGCGCCTGCCGTTGCCGCGGAGGCGGCGGCCGCGACCTGCGAATCGACGGTCGGGCCGGGCATTCCCCCGCCGGCGCTTTCCGAGCTGCCGAAGGGCGTTCCCGGGTTCCACGCCGCATGGTTCGGCCAGAGCGGCTACATGGCCCTCTGCCCCGGTGACACCCGCCAGGCGACGGTGGCCTACTACAACGTCGGCTCGCGGGGCTGGGTGAGCGGCCGCATGGGCGAGGTCGCGTACCTTGGCACGAGCGGGCCCGAGCCGGGCCAGGACAACGCCAGCATTCTCGGCGGCGACGGGCAGCAGGGCTCCCCGAGCACCGGCTGGCCGCGGTACAACCGGATCGCTCTCCAGCCGGCCGACTACGTCGGGCCGACCCAGATCGCCTGGTTCCAGTTCAACGTGAAGGCACCCGCCGCCGCCGGGGTGTACGTCGTGTCGCTTCGCCCGATGATCGAGGGCGCGCAGTGGATGGAGGACTACGGCGTGTATTGGGTGGTCGTGGTGAAGAACGCCGACGGCACCCTTCCGGGCGCCTCGACCCGTCCGGCCTGCGCCGCCTGCTGGCCGCTGAACGGGACGCCGTTCGCCGCGGGCCAGCCGAATGTCCAGCGCCGCTCGCTCAACGTGCGCATCGACAACGCCCCCGCCGCACGGCCGCACAGCGGCACAAGCCAGGCGGACATCATCTTCGAGACCCTCGTCGAGGCCGGGATCACGCGCTACGAGGCGATCTTCCACTCGCAGGATCCGGGGACGATCGGCTCGATCCGCTCCGCGCGGCTCTCCGACCGCGAGATCACGCCGATGGTCCGTGGCGCGCTCGCCTACTCCGGGGCGACGATCGAGGAGACCCAGTACATCAAAGAGGACGCCGCGGCCGGGAAGTACATCGATCTGAACGCGAACTACCCCTGCTGCTCGAGCGCGTACTACCGCGCCGAGTACGACGGCGCGGGGAACCGGCGCGTCTCCCCGTACAACCTCTACGCCTCGAGCGCCAGCCTGCGCCAGGCGACGAACAACGCCGGCGGCGGCGGGCCGGTGGACGTTCCGAGCTGGGGCTTCCTCGACTCGGTGAGTCACATCGGCTGGGCCGGCGGGATGTACGGCTCGGGGTTCGCGACCGCGCTCCAGATCCCCTACCAGCACAGCAACGGCGTCCGGTACGCCTACGACAGCGCGACCCGGACCTACGCCCGCTGGCAGTACGACCCGAATCTCGGCCGCGAGGTCCGTGAGGTCGATGTCGCCGCGAACCTGGCCATCGCGCCGCGCAATATCGTCATCGTCGGTACCGACATCTACGAGACCGCGATCATCGAGGACTCCCTCGGCAGCAAGGGCGTGAACATCCGGACGACCGGGAGCGGCCCGCTCTCGATCTTCCGCGACGGTCGCCGTCAGGACGGCACCTGGAGCCGTTCGACCCTCACCGACCCCTGGACCTTCACCAGCCAGACCGGCGAGCGGATCCTCCTCTCGCCCGGCCAGACCTGGGTCCACATGATCCCGAAGGAGTGGCAGATCCCCAGCAACTAGCGGGTC
>DATLEG010000024.1:0-2342 GCA_035525465.1 Saccharimonadales bacterium (SeqCode) | reverse complement strand
GCCTGCAGGCCATCGTCGCCGATGCGGCGCAGGAGCTGGCCGGTGCCTGGCGCGCGGCCTCGATCGGTGGCGCCGCCGGACAGGTCGTGGCCGACGACGAGCGCCTGCGCCTGCTCGCAACGCGGTCGGTCGCCTGACGCGAACGTGACGCGCACCTAAACTGCGGCCGTGCTCGGGGGGACGGCGTTCGGGGTCATCGGGCTGGTGTTCCTCCTGGCGGCGATCCGCACCTTCACCGCCACGCTGTATCAGGCCTTCTTCGGCGAGCTGCCGAATACCGTCCTGGGCGCGATCGCGGTCGCCGCCTTCGCCACCTCCTTCGCGGCGATCATCGTCGCGGCACGCCTCGGTCCGCGCCGGGCGATCGCCGGGTCCGGCGGGCTGCTCGCCATCGCGACGCTTCTGGGGACGGCGGCGCGGAACGACTGGCTCGACCTGGTGCTGTCGGCGGCCGCGATCGCCGCGGGGACCTGGTGGCTGGCGCTCACCCAGGCCGCGCGGTCCCCGACCCGTTCGTCCCCGTTCCCGGTCGCGGTCCCGGCGGCGCTCGTCATCGACGCCGCCCTGCGGTCGGCGTTCGGGACCGCGTTCGTGGACGGGCCGGCGGCGATCGCCCTGCCGCTCACGCTCGTAGCAGTGCTCATCTTCCTCGCCGCGGGGATCGCCCACGCGTCCGGGGATCTGGTCTGGAGCTCCCCCGGACCCCGCGGCGCGCTCGGCCTGCTGGCCCTCGCCCCGCTGCTCTTCGTGTCGGAGACCGGAGGGGGGAATGCGGCCCAGGTGGCCGCGGCCGGCGGCCTCGGGCTCGGTCCGGAGTCCGCGCACAGCACCCAGATCGGCGCGCTGCTCGTGGGCCTCGGTGCCGGGATGGGAGCCTTCCTCCTCACCCGCGATCTCCCGCGCCGTCCCATCGCGGCGGTCGCGATCGGGCAGGGAGCGCTGCTCCTCTGGGCCCATGTTCCGGTGCTCTCGCTCGCCGGTGGGATCCTCTTCGCCGCCGGGATCCTCGTCGCGTCCTCGGCGCTCATGGCCGCGCCCGGGGCCGAGGCACGCGGTCCGGTGCTGACGGTCACCGCGCTCGGCCTCGGCTGGCTGCTCTTCGTGGCCGGGGCCTTCGCGTTCTACGCCTTCTACGCCTACCTCCCCGCAGCCTGGGCGGCGACCGCGCTCGTCGCCCTGGTGGTCCTGGTGGTCCCTCCGGTCGCCGGCCCGCGGTGGGGTCTTGGCGCGGCGATCCTGGTGACGAGCCTCGCCGTCCTGGTCCCGCTCACCTCGCTGCTGACCCTCCCGGCGGCGGCGCCGCTCGATCCGCCGGCGACCTTCCGGGTCATGACCTACAACGTCCATCAGGGCTTTGATGCCGGGAACGTGCCGTCGCTCGACGGCCTGGTGGAGACGATCGCCGGTGAGTATCCGGATGTCCTCGTGCTGCAGGAGGTCGTGCGCGGCTGGATGATCGACGGGCAGCACGATGTCCTCGGCATCCTCTCCGCCCGCCTGGGGATGAGCTACGTGTTCGCGCCGAACATCGGCGACCTCTACGGGAACGCGGTCCTCTCGCGCTATCCGCTGACCGACGTGCGCCGGGTGTCCTATGCGAAGGAGCCGGGAGCGCGTTACCAGCCACGGGGGGTGCTCCTGGTCACGGTCGCCGGGGTCCTCATCCTCGCGACCCATCTCGATGAGCATGCCGATGCCTCGGCCGTCCGTCTCGAGCAGGTCCGCACGCTGCTCCGGGAATGGGATGGCCGGAAGCCGGCGATCATCGCCTGCGACTGCAACGCGCTGCCCGAGGCACCGGAGCTGGCCCTCATCGACGCGGCGGGATTCGGCGATCTCGCGGCGCAGGCCGGCGGAAAGGCCTTCACCTTCCCCGCAGATGCCCCGCGCGAGCGTATCGATTACCTCTTCGGGGTGGGGGTGCAAGCCGCGCAGGCGCACGTCGTCGAGTCGACCGCGTCGGACCACCGCGCGCTCGTCGCGAACATCACCCGCACCGCGCCCTAGGCGCTCCGGACCGCGGGTAGACTTCGCTCACAGCTTCCGGAAAGGACCCCGCCGCGGACCGATTCGTCCATCTCCACACGCACAGCGAGTACAGCCTCCTCGACGGGCTGTCGCGCTTGCGCGACCTCATCGGGCGGGCGAAGGACCTCGGCATGCCGGCGCTCGCGCTGACCGATCACGGCGCGCTGTATGGCGCGATCGACTTCTACACCGCCGCCACCGCCGCCGGGATCAAGCCGATCATCGGCGTCGAGACCTACATCGCCCGCGGCAGGCTGACCGACCGCGATCCAAAGATCGAGGGTCACGGAAAGCCCTTCCACCTGGTGCTTCTG
>DATLEG010000010.1:0-3303 GCA_035525465.1 Saccharimonadales bacterium (SeqCode) | reverse complement strand
ACCTGCCCCAGGACCCGGTCGAGGAGCGGCGAGCCGGTGGTCCGCCTCGCGACGGACGCGAGCGCGGACTCGGCCGGGCGCCCGGCGGCAACAAGGGCTTCGATCCGTTCGACGACCGCGCCGGTCGCCTGTTCGGCCTCGCGGCGTCGTGCGGCGGCCCGGCGCTCGACGATGACCGATGGCGCGACGGCAGCCGCGTAGGCCGGGAGCGCCGCGAACAGGACGCTCAGCGAAAGCGATGCGGTGACCGCGAGGCCGATGCCGAGCCCCGCGACGGCGGCGAGCACCTTGGCGTGGACGAGGCCCTGCTGATCCAGCCCGGTATCCGATTGCGCCAGATCGCGATCGCCGGCCGGTCGCCAGCGGACGGCGCGAGCACCCGGTGGCGCGATCCGCGCCAGCCGAAGCTCGACCGGTGAACGGCGCTGCAGCGAGAGCACGAGTGCCGCGATGGCCACACCCAGGGCCAGCGCGCCCAGGGCGATCAGCACCCGGCCTGCCGAACGATACGGCGCGACAGCAGGACGCCACCGATCTCGAGGAGGAACGCCCCCGGGACGAGCACCGTCCGGCCGAGCGGGCCGCCAAGCGTCGCGGCGAGCGCGGGCATGCTGAGCGCGAGGTAGAGCGCGAGCGCCGGAACGATGGCGGCAAGGAGCCACAGCTGCATCCGGGCACCGGCGGCGTGTGCGGCGACCTCGGCCGCGAGCCGCTCCTCGAAGAGTGCCCGATCGGTGACGGCGCCAAGGAGCGCGGCGACGCGCTCGAGCGGCAGCCGCTCGCCGATCCCCAGGGCAAGCGCTTCAAAGGCCGTTGCCGCGGGACCGGACGGCAGCGCCCGGGCGGCGACGATGAGGGCGCGGTCGAGCGGCTCGCCGAGATCGAATGCCCGGAGGGCGGCTTCGACCGGCCGGCGCGCGATCCGATCGTCACAGCCCAGCAGACCCTGGCGAAGCGCCTCGGCAAGCGGGACCCCTGAGCGCAGGGCGGCGTGCGCGGCCACCAGCAGCCGGGTCGCCGGGCCGCGCGCGCGGTCACGGGCGGCCTGGGCCAGCATCCGGACGGCGAGCGATGGACCGAGCAGCCCCACCGCCCCGAGAAGGATCGGCCCGCCCGCGGCCGCGAGCAGGGCCATCGCCGTCGCGAGCGACCCCAGGCGGACCAGCTCCCAGCGGCCCCGGGTCCACCGCCAGCCGGCATCCGCCAGCGCGGCGCCATCCGGGTGGGCGATCCAAGCCGGCCGGGCACTGGGCTCGGGGCGGCGACGCTGCCACACCGGCGCGAACGGCAGGCCGGCGACCGCGATGATGGCCGCGAGCACGGCGAGCGCCCCGACCGCGCTCAGGCTGCCGTGCCTTCCCAGGCGACCCGGAGCGCGCCATCGGTGATCGTCGCGATCTCGCGGATCCTCCGTCGCCCGTCGCGCCGGCGCTCGACATGCACCACGACGTCGACCGCCCGCGCGACATGCCGGCTGATCGCCCGCTCGCCAAGCTCCCCCGCTCCGGCCAGGAGCAGCTCGAGGCGGCCGAGCGCATCCCGCGCCGAGCCGGCGTGGAGCGTCGTGAGGGAGCCGGCGTGTCCGGTACTGAGCGCTTCCAGGAGCGCGGACGCCTCACGGGGAGAGCGGACCTCCCCGACGATGAGCCGGTCGGGACGCATCCGCAGCGCGTTCACGACCAGGTCGGCGACCGAGACTCCACCGTCGCGCGACGGCACCGACTCCAGATGCACGGTGTGGGGATGCGGGAGCACCAGCTCATTGGTGTCTTCGATCACGATCACGCGTTCATCCGGATCGATGAGCGCCGCGAGCGACCGTAGGAGGGTGCTCTTCCCGGAGCCGGTGGCGCCGGTCACGACGATGTTCCGATGCGTTCTCACCGCGCCTTCGAGCAGGGCGACGCCGTCCTCATCGAGTCCGCCCGATGTGCGCCACGAAGGAGCCGGGCCAACGAGCGGAAGCGAGATCGGCCGGAACTTGCGGATCGAGAGCGATGGACCGCCGATCGGCTCGATGACCGCGTTCGCCCGGCTTCCGTCCCGCATCCGCGCATCCACGAAGGGATGCTCGATCGTCAGCTCGCGTCCCACGCTCGCCGCGATCCGGTGCACCAGATCGGCCAGCTCAGCAGCCGAATCGAAGGCCGCGCTCGCGCGTGAGAGCCGGCCGTCCCGTTCGATGTAGATCCGGTCGGGGCCATTCACCAGGACGTCGCTCACCGCCGGATCGTCGAGAAACGCCTGGAGCGGCCCGAAGCCGAAGAGGCGCGCGCAGAGCGCATCGGCCGCGGCGTCATCGATCGCCGCACCGGCAACGGACCGGACCCGCTCACGGATGAGCGCCCGCCGGGCGGGATCCGCATAGAGCGCCAGCAGCGTCGCCGGATCCACTCCCGCGGCCACCGCGGTCCGCACGCGCGCGACAAGTGCCGGGTCGATCATCCGAGCGCCCGAATGAGCGCGTCGATCGCGCGGAGCGTGCTCATCCGCGCGGCGAACCGGTCCTCGCCGAGGAAGGGGTCGGCCGGGACGGCAGCGAGCAGCGGCCACGGAAGCCGGTCGGCGATGCGTTTCGCATCGGACTCCTCCACCCCGACGATGACCAGGCCGATCGGCGCGCTGAGGCCATGGAGCAATGGGACCGCGCAGAACGCCGCCTGCAGCTGCGCGGCACGCGGACCGGCAACGACGCAGAGGTGTCCAAGCGTGTCGATGACCGCCGGATCGAGCGCATCAGCGCCGGCACCGAGATCGACGACCGCGGGGCGGCCGGCGGCCAGGGTGCGGACGAGATCCGCGACCCGCGGGCCGTCGAACGCCCGATGGAGATCCTTGCTCCCCGGCAGGAATGCCGTCGCACCCCAGCGCGATACGAACGGCCCCTCCGCGCCGGGGTGCAGGAGCGCGTCCTCGATCGTCGCGCCGGTCGTCTCGGCACGGAGTGCCAGGGACGGGGCCCAGCGGTCAAGATCGATGAGCACGCCCGGGTGTCCCGCGGCCGCTGACCGCTGCGCGGTGAGCGCGGCCACCGTCGAGGTCCCCACCCCGGCCTGCAGGGACCAGAAGCCGGTGACGCCGCCGGGAAGCGGCACCGGGCGCGCACGCCGAAGCGGCTCGAGCGGCGTTTCCCGTCCGGTCGCGTCCTGCATCAGGGCAAGGGCGACCGAGGCGACCGGGGTGCGATCGAGCCAGGCACGGAGCCTCATCCGCGGAGCCAGATCCCCAGCTCACCCGCTCGCGCCGTCCGCTCGAGCGCCGGCGCGGTCGCCGTGCGATCGAAGACCACCGGCCGAAAGCCGC
>DATLEG010000005.1:0-2072 GCA_035525465.1 Saccharimonadales bacterium (SeqCode) | reverse complement strand
ACCGCGACGTCCGCCGCGAGGTCCACCCCGCCGGCCTCGACCCCTTCTCCCCTCAGCACGCCGGACGCCTCCTTCATCCCGCGACTCACCGACACCGTCATCCAGTCCGGGATGTCGATCCCCTGGGACCTCGCGTTCGCGCCGGATGGCCGGATGTTCGTGACCGAGCGGATGGGCAACATCATCGTGTTCGAGAGCGGCGCACCGAACGCCCGGCGCCTCTCGAGCACCCTGGTCCCGCAGATGCGGGCGATGGGTGAGGCCGGGCTCATGGGGATCGCCCTCGACCCGGCGTTCGCGACCAACGGCCTGCTGTACGTCTGCGCCTCGCGTACGGATGAAGGCGAGTGGCGGAATCAGGTCCTGCGGTACAAGGCGACCGCCAATGCCCTGGCCTTCGACAGCTATGTCGTCCGCGCCGGGATGGCCGCGGCGTCGATCCACAATGGCTGCCGGGTGCGGTTCGGAGCGGACGGCAAGCTCTGGGTGACGATGGGAGAGACCGGGAGCAGCAAGCTCGCGCAGGACCCGAACAGCCTTAACGGAAAGATCCTTCGGCTCGAGACCGATGGCACCATCCCCGCCGACAATCCGATCCTGCCCGGCGCGGCGAAGCGCACGGCGGTCTACACGATGGGCAATCGCAATCCGCAGGGGCTCGCGGTCCAGCCAGGGACCGGCGCGATGTTCGAGGTCGAACATGGGGCCACCTCACATGACGAGATCAACCTTTTGGAGGCCGGCAAGAATTACGGCTGGCCGAACCAGGAAGGTCCCGGTGGGGCCGCGAAGGGATTCACCGACCCGCTCTGGTCCTCGGGAAGCGTCACCCTGGCGACGTCCGGCGGCACGTTCGTGAGCGGCCCGCAGTGGGGTGCCTGGTCCGGATCGCTCTTCGTCTGCAGCTTGAAGGACCAGGACCTCCGTCGGTTCCGCGTGACCGGCACGACCGTGGTTCCGCAGGAGATCCTGTTCGATCAGAAGTACGGGCGCCTGCGCTCCCCGGTGCTCGGGCCGGACGGTGCGCTCTACCTCACCACGAGCCAGGGGTCGGGCGACCGCATCATCCGGGTCACCGCCGAGCGGCCCTAGCTCGGCACGCCTGCTGCGGGCAGGCGCTCCAGCAGGATCGCGGGGATCTCCCGCTCGGTCTTTCGCTCGTAGTCCTTGAATCCGGGATTCGCCTCGCTGGCGATGTCATACAGGCGCCGCCGCTCCGGTCCACGCGAGAACGCCGTCGCCTTGGCCTGGAAGGTCTCGGCCCCGACCTCGACCGTGACCTCGGAGTGCGTGCGGAGATTGTGATACCAGGCCGGGTGCGTCGGCGCACCGCCCTTCGAAGCGATGATCAGATAACGCTCGCCGTCCCGCGCGTAGACCAGCGGCTTCGTGCGTGGCAGACCGGTCTTCGCACCCGTCGTGGTGAGGACGAGAATGTCTCGACCGGTGAACGACCCCTCGGTGATCAGGCCGCGGTTCTTCCGGAACTGCGCCACCAGATCTTCGTTGAAACCCACGGACGCGCAACGCGGCGAGCAGTCGCGGTATTCCCGATGATCCGGGGCCGGGACTAGACGCGGGCATATCGGCCGTCGCCGGCTTCGCGGATCCGGCCAGCGAGCAACAGGCCGACCACCCGCCTGCGCACCGCGACCGGGTCGCCTCCGGTGCGCCGGGTGAGCTCATCCAGATCGGCCGGTCCGCCCGCCAGCAGGTCCAGCAACGGATCTTCCGGCGGCGATGTCCCTCCCGTCGGCGTGGGCTCACGGCCGAGCAACGCGAGCAGGACCGTTGGATCGACGAGCGCGGTGGCCAGCCCGTTCGCGATCAGCCCATTGGTGCCCTCGGACCCACGTGCCCCCAGCGGGCCCGGGACCGCGTAGAGCGGTCGGCCCAGCGACCGCGCCTCCGCCGCCGTGATGAGGGCGCCGGAACCGAATGGTGCTTCGGCGATGACGACGGCCGCCGCCAGGGCGGCGATGACCCCGTTGCGCTTTGCGAACATCCAGCCCTGCGCGGGAAGCTCCGGCGCGTATTGTGACACGAGCGCACCGGTCAGCTGGAGACGGGAG
>DATLEG010000253.1:0-6551 GCA_035525465.1 Saccharimonadales bacterium (SeqCode) | reverse complement strand
CGTGGCTGTGGACGGCGCCCCTCGATCGATTCCAGCAGGGCGGTCTCCTCGCCGCAGATGTACGCGCCGGCGCCGCGGAAGACGTGGATCTCGCAGCTCCACGATGATCCGAGGATGCCGCGTCCGACGTAGCCCTTCTCCCGTGCCTGCGCGACCGCACGCTCGAGGGTCCGCGCGCCCGCGCGGTTCTCGCCCCGGATGTAGATGTACGCGTCGCCGATGCCGACGGCGTAGCAGCAGAGCAGGATCCCCTCGAGGAGCGCGTGCGGATCGGCGTCCATGAACACGCGGTTGTTGAACGTCCCGGGCTCGCTCTCATCGGCGTTCACCGCGAGGTATTTCTCCGGCGCGTCCTTCGGGATGAACGACCACTTGCGGCCTGTGGGGAAGCCGGCCCCGCCGCGGCCGCGGAGGTTGGAGTCGATGACCTCCTTCGTGACCGCCTCGGGTGTCATCGCGCCGATCGCCTTTCGCAGGGCCTGATAGCCGCCGGTCCGCTCATACACGTCCAGGTCGACGCCCCGCTCGAGGCCGCGACGCTGCAGGAGGACCGGCTCGTACGCGGCGCTCATCGGCCGAGCTCGGCGAGCAGATCCGCCGCGGTCGCGCTGCCGCGGTAGTCGAGATCCACCTGGACCGCCGGCGCCTCGTGACAGGCGGCGATGCATTCCTGCCGGCGCACGGTGACCGCGCCGTCGGCGGTCGTGCCCCCCGGGTCGATGCCCAGTCCGGCGCAGAGATCGGACAGGAGCGCCTCGGCCCCGTTCGCCCGGCAGATGATGTTGTCGCAGACGTCGATGACCGTCCGGCCGGTGGGGGTCCGGGAGAACAGGAAATAGAAGGAGGCGACCCCCTCGGCATCGGCCGGGGCCAGGCCGAGCATCCCGGCGACCTCGGCGAGATCGTCGCGGGGCACCCAGCCCCGCTCGTCCTGGACCAGCCAGAGCGCCGGGAGCAGGGCCGCCCGCCGTGTCGGATAGCGGGTCGCAAGCTCCGCGACCCGATCACGCGTCGCGCGGTCGAGGCTCACCGGTCCACCTCGCCCAGGACGAAGTCGATGGAGGCAAGGGCGGCGACGCAGTCAGCGACCATGTGGCCGCGGACCAGCAGGGGCAGCGCCTGGAGGCTCGCGAACGACGGGGCACGCACGCGGACCCGCTGCGGGAGGTTCGTACCGTTCGCGACGACGTGCACCCCGTACTCACCGCGCGGCGACTCGACCGCGGCGTAGGCCTCCCCCGGAGGCGGGATCGGCCCTTCGGTTGCGAGCTTGTAGTGGTGGATGAGCGACTCCATCGAAGCGTGCATCTTGTCGCGCGAGGGGTAGGCGACCCGCGGGTCATCGATGCGGATCGGTCCGGAGGGGAGCCGCTCCAGGACCTGGCGGCAGATCCGGATGCTCTCCGTGATCTCGCGCCGCCGGACCCGGTACCGGGCGTAGGAGTCGCCCGCCGTCTCGGTGGGGACGTCGAAGTCGAGCTCGGTGTAGATCTCGTACGGCATCGCCCGGCGCACGTCATACGGCACCCCGGTCGCCCGGAGGTTCGCGCCGGTCATGCCGCGCGCGATCGCGTCCGGAGCGGAGATGCGGCCGATCCCGACGGTCCGGGCCTTGAAGATCGGGTTGTCCTGGAGCAGATCGTCGTATTCGGGGAGCCGTGCGGTCATCCGCTCGAGGAATCTCGCGACGCCCTCCAGGAACCCGGGGGGCACGTCGGCCGGAAGGCCACCGATCCGAATGAAGCTCGTCATCATCCGGACACCGGAGAGCTGCTCCATGAGATTCAGGATCTCTTCGCGCTCGCGGAAGGTGTAGATGAGGACGCTCGACGCGGCGAGGTCGATCGCCGTGGTCCCGAGCCACACGAGGTGGGATCCGATCCGGTGGAGCTCGGCGAAGAGGACGCGGAGCCAGCTCGCGCGTGGTGGAGCGCCGATCCCGAAGAGCGTCTCGACGGCATTCACGTAGGCGAGGTTGTTGGAGTACGGGGAGAGATAGTCGATCCGGTCAGTGAGGGTGATCGCCTGGTGGAAGGTGCGGTATTCCATGGACTTCTCGATGCCGGTGTGCAGGAAGCCGATGTCCGGATGCGCGTCGACGACGACCTCGCCGTCGAGCTCGAGGAGCAGCCGGAGGACACCGTGGGTCGAGGGGTGCTGCGGCCCCATGTTCAGGAGCATCGTCTCGTGCGGCGGCAGCGCACCGATCGTGGTGCTCATCGGCCGGTCCCCTCCGGGAACACGAGCGGGGCGACCGTGTCGCGTCGCTCCGCCCGCAGACCGTAGTCCACGACCTCGCCGCCGAGCGGGTGGTCGCGGCGCAGCGGGTGCCCGATCCAATCGTCGGGAAGGAGGATCCGGCGAAGATCCGGATGGCCGGTGAAGGGCACCCCGTACAGGTCGAAGACCTCGCGCTCATACCAGTCGGCGTTCGGGTACAGGTCGGTGATCGTCGGGACCGGATCCCCGTCGGCGACCTGGACCTTGAGCCGGGTCCGAGCGCCGTCGCTCATCCGGTGCAGCAGATAGACGACGTCAAAGCGCTCCTGACGCTCCGGGGTGTCGTACGCGAACAGATCGACGAGATAGTCGAAGCCCTCGGTCAACAGTGCGTCGATGGCGCGGTGGAGCTGGTCCGGGCGCACGGTGCCCGTGGGGATGCCGTCGGCGACGCGGATCATTGGATCGTGATCGGATGGCGCGCGCCGCTCTTGATCATCTCCTGCAGCTGCATGAGCGCGAAGATCAGGGCCTCGGGCCGGGGCGGGCAGCCGGCGAGGTACACGTCGACCGGGACGATCTTGTCCACGCCCTGCACGAGCGCGTAGTTGTTGTACACGCCCCCGCACGACGCGCAGGCGCCCATCGCGATCACCCACTTCGGCTCGGGCATCTGGTCGTAGAGCTGACGGAGGACCGGCGCCATCTTGTGCGACACCCGGCCGGCGACGATCATGAGGTCCGCCTGCCGCGGGCTCGCGCGGAAGATCTCGGAGCCGAATCGCGACACGTCGAACGTGGCTGCCGACATGCTCATCATCTCGATCGCGCAGCAGGCGAGGCCGAAGGTGAGCGGCCAGAGGGAATTGCCCCGGGCCCAATTCGCGGCGCGCTCGATCGTGGAGAACACGATGCCGCTCGACTGCTGCTGGCCGTAGCCGCCGGGCTGCTCGACGATCGCGTCCCGCGTCACTCCCACCGGAGCGCGCCCTTGCGCCAGGCGTAGGCGTACCCGAGGAGCAGGAGGCCGGCGAAGACCGCCATCTCGGCCAAACCGAAGAGGCCCAGGCGCCGGAGTGCCACGGCCCAGGGGTAGAAGAACACGACCTCGACGTCGAAGAGGACGAAGAGCACCGCGGTCACGTAGAACCGGATCGGGACGCGCTTCCAGGCGGGGCCGATCGGACTCATCCCGGACTCATAGGCGGCACGCTTCGCGAGCGACGGCCGCCGCGGGGCGACCAGCCGCGGGACCTGCGTCGCCACCACCCCGATGACCGAAACCAGCACGAAGAGGATGAGGACCGGGAGGTATTCGGACAGCATTCTTAAGGGTGAGTCTAACGGGCCTCGCGTTCGGCGCAGACGCGCGCACTGCGCGCACTGATAGACTCGAGGTTCGCACGGGGCGTAGCGCAGTTTGGCAGCGCGCAGCGTTCGGGACGCTGAGGTCGGAGGTTCAAATCCTCTCGCCCCGACCGTGCGGGGCCCTCGCGAGTTTGGCCGATCAGGCCGAGCGGGCCGCCCGGTCCGCGCCTGACCCGGTACCGAAGCGGCATCCGGTGTCGGTGAGCTCGGTGTCGAGCCACTCCTCACCGACCTGCGCCTCGACCCGATAGCGATCCCCTTCCCCGCGGTCGATCGCCCGCAGCATCGCCGGCGGGGCGGCAAGGACGACCCAGACCGCTCCGGGCTCGGTGCCTGCCGGACGCGCGTGGCCGGCACGACCCGGGGGCATCGCCAGGCACCGGCGCGTCTCGATCACGACGTCGTCATCCAGCAGCCGCACCGCCGAGGGCCGCAGGTCCGCGGTGCCGCCCTCGAGCTGGAGCCAGGCGGTCTCGGCATCCTCGTGCAGGCAGACGCTGAACGCGATCCGGACCCCCGCCCGCGCGCTGGGGAACGGGACGACGGTCTGCGCATCGGGCGCTGGAGGAGCGGCGGGCGCCTGGGCGACGACCTGGTGCGCAGGGGTCAGCGTCCCGTCGGGCACCGATCGCACGCCCTCGCCTCCGGAGGTGATCGCTCGCTGCTGGTCGAGCAGCTCGGGAAGCTTCTGCGCCACCGCGCGGGTCGCGCCCTCAAGGGCGGGGACGGCGCCGAGGGTCGTCGCGGCGTAGTGCAGCTCGGCGGTGACCCGGGTGAGCTCGCCCAGCGGGAGAAGGAACTCGATGTAGCGGACGTATTCCTGGGCGGCGCCCTCAAGGTCCCCGCCCCCGGCGAGGGTGGCCGCGAGCCGCCGGTGCGCGATCTGGTCCGTGGGCGCGATCGCCACGGCGGCCCAGAGGACGGCGAGCGCGGCGACGCGATTCCCGGCGCGGCTGAGGAGGGCCGCGCCCTCGGTCAGCTGCTCGAGATCGCCCGCCCGCTCGCTCGCCGTCATGACCACGTCCACACCATCCAGCGGAGATTCCGCTACAGCATCCCCTCCGCTCCGAGGCCCGGTCAATTCGTCAGATGGCGTACCCCGTTCGGGGGAGCGGCTACGGGGCGGCGACCGCCAGGAGCGCGGTCGCGCGGGCGGCGGTGGGCACCGTGCCGGCCGGCTTGCCGGTGGCCGCGTCCAGCCGGGTGAGCGAGCCGTCCTCGGCGAGGACGTAGAGGCGCTGACCGTCCGGGCTGAGGGCGAGGGACCGGACCGGCGTGCCGCGAAGGTATCGCGCCCGCACCGCGAGATCGGACGTCGTGATGACGACCAGGCCATCGTCGCCGATGGCGTAGATGCGCGACCCGTCGGGGCTGATCGCGGCGCCATGGTCCGGCCGTCGTTCGGTCGTCTTGACCGCGCCGGCCAGCTGGAGCGCCGAGCGCTCGAGGCGCAGGCTCTCCGGACCGATGTCGGCGATCATCCCCGCCGGGCCGTTCACCAGATAGAGATGGCTGCCGACCGGACTGGAGATCATCGACCATGCGGCGCGCACTCCGGGGCCGCCGTCGGGGACGTCGAGGATGCACTGCGCGTAGAGCTGGGTGGTGTTCAGCGCGTGGATGAACGCCCCCTTCGTCGGGCTGAAGTACAGGCCGTAGTTCCAGGTCCCACCGCGCATGATCGAGGAGTGATAGATCCCATTCATCTGCGGCGCCGCCACCTTGATGTCGACGATCGGTGCGGTCGACAGCGCCACCCCGCCGCCACCGGCGACGCGGACCCGGTACTGCGCCGGCGCGCCGAGATGCTCGACGACGTAGAGGCTCCGGCCGTCCGCGCTGATCGCGTCGAAGGTGTGGTCGCCCGGCGCGACGACGGTCCGCGCCACCGAGGCGCGTACGGTGTCGATGACCGCGAACGCGCTCGTGGTCGCGCCCCCGATCTTCGTCTGCGGGGCGGCGAGCACCAGCCAGCTTCCGTCGGTCGAGAAGCCGCTGGGCGCGGCCCCGTAGCTGGACGGCATCGCCCAACGGCCTTCGATCTCGAGCCGGCGCAGCTCGGCTCCGGTCGCGGGGTCGAGTTCGCGCAGCGTCGTCGCGGCCGCGCCGCTGGCGGCGGTGCCGACGGTCCAGTAGCGGCGCCAATCCGGCGTCGCCGCGCCAGGGGGCAGGGTGACCAGGGTCTGACCGGTCCGCGCGTCGATGCGCAGCGTGCCGGAGTCGGTGGTGAGCGCGATGAGCTCCGCCGGCACGTCGGATCGGACCACCGGCTCGGGAGCCCCGGCGGCGTCCCGCCCGGCCGCTCCGGCCCCGCAGGCCGCTGACAGGACCGCCACGGCCAACAGACCGGCCCTGAAATGAAGACCGGTCCTGGAATGAAGACTGGTGGAGAGGGATCGCTGGAACATGGGGCACCTCCCTGACACCACCTCTACAACGGGAGGGCCCGCGCGGTTCCCGAACGACCGCGGGCGTGCGGCCGGCCGGGTCGCGTTAGGGCAGCATCGACGCGGCGATGCGCAGGGCGGTCGCCTGGTCGACGGCGGCCTCGATGCGCACCGTGGTCGGACCCTGCTGCCAGACCAGGGTGTTGCCGGCGAGGCGGAGATCGTCGGTCTCGAACCCGCCGACCGAGCGGTAGTAGATCTGGTGCGGCTGGCCGGAGATCCAGGCTCCCGGTCCGCCGTTCACGGTGAGCTGCTGGATCGTCGTCCCCGGACCCGCGACCTTCCCGAGGATCCCCGGCTCGAGGGTCCCCGGCAGGAAGACGACGACCGCGGACACCCCGGCGAACGGCGAGACCGGGATCCCCGCCCGCTGCCGGTAGACGAGCGTCACCTGCGAGGCGCCGGCGCGAAGGGCCCGCAGGTAGATCTCGTCGGGCAGACCGAGGGTCTGATCCGTCGGCACGGCGAGCGGATACCCCGCCCGGGCGCGGGCGTCGTCCAGGGTCACCGGCAGGC
>DATLEG010000251.1:0-10270 GCA_035525465.1 Saccharimonadales bacterium (SeqCode) | reverse complement strand
CGCCCTCGTCGGCGGGGCATCGCTGAAGGCAGAGGAATTCGCCGCGATCGTGGCGGCTTTCGGGCGGTGACCGCCGCATTCCGGCCGGTGGTGCTCTGCGTGCTCGATGGCTGGGGCATCGCGCCGGACTCACCGGCCAACGCGGCGACCCGGGCGGCGACGCCGTACCTCGACGGCCTGTTCGCCCGGTATCCCCACGCTCGCCTCGAGGCGAGCGGGACCGCGGTCGGCCTTCCGGACGGCGTGATGGGGAACAGTGAGGTCGGTCACCTGGTCATGGGCGCGGGCTACGCCGACCCACAGGCCCTGGAGGTCATCGACGCCGCGGTGCGCGACGGCAGCTTCTTCGACAACGAGGCGCTGCGCGCCGCCTGCGCCGCCGGACGTCGCGGGACGCTCCACCTGCTCGGGCTGCTCTCCACCGGCGGGGTCCACGCGGACCTGAAGCACCTCGCCGCGCTCATCGCGCTCGCCCGACGCGAGGGGGTCACCGATATCGCCGTGCACGCCTTCCTTGATGGCCGTGACATGCCGCCCCGCAGCGCAGCGCCGCTGCTGGCCGCGGTGGACGCGCCGATCGCGTCGGTCCATGGCCGCTTCTACGCCATGGACCGAGATGAACGGTGGGAACGGACCGCCCGCTCGTGGCGGGCGATCGTGGATGCTGACGGGCCCCGCGTCCCGCGCGCGGAGGACGCGCTCCGTGCCTGCTACGCGACGCCGGAGTGCCGGGACGAGCTCCTCGAGCCGCACGTCGTCGGTGAGGGCCATCCGGTACGGGATGGTGACGCGGTCGTCTGCTTCAACTTTCGTCCGGATCGGGCGCGGCAGCTCACCTGGGCGTTCCTCCGGCCGGCCTTCGCCGGCTTCGCGCGGGAGCGGGTGCCACGCGATCTCACCTTCGTGTCGATGACCAACTACAACGCCGACGTCCCAGGCATCGCGGTCGCGTTCCCGCCGGCGCCGGTGATCCCACTCGCGCAGATCGTCGCCGACGCTGGGCTGCGGCAGTTCCATGTCGCCGAGACCGAGAAGTACGCCCATGTGACCTACTTCTTCAATGGCGGGCGTGAAGAGGCGTTCCCCGGTGAGGACCGCTGCCTCGTCCCGTCGCCAAAGGTCGCGACGTACGACCTGCGACCCGAGATGAGCGCCGCGGGCGTCGCCGATGCGCTGGTGGCCGCCGCCCAGGGCGGGCGGTATGACTTCGCCATCGCGAACTTCGCGAACCCGGACATGGTCGGGCACACCGGCGTCCTCCCGGCGGCCCTCGCCGCCATGGCGGCGACCGATGCGGCGGTCGGTCGGGTGGTGGACGCCGTCCTTGCCGCCGGAGGCGGCCTCCTGCTGACCTCCGATCACGGCAACGTCGAGGCGCTCACCTTTCCGGATGGCTCGATGAACACCCAGCACACGACGAACCGCGTGCCGGTGCTGTTCGTCGCCGCCGGCGCCGCGGGCCGGCCGTTGCGTGATGGAGGGCTCCGCGACATCGCTCCGACGCTGCTGAGCCTCCTCGGGCTTCCGGTCCCCGACCGGATGACGGGCTCGTCATTGCTCAGCGGGAAGCTGGCCGGGGAACGCTGATCCGTCGCGGCATCCGCGTGCGGGCCGCAGGCGTGGCGTGGCTGGGCTCGCTCCTCGCCGCCGCGCTGCTGGCGCAGGTCGCGGTCCGTGCCTGGGCCGGCGCGCTGGTCCTCGGTGGGCCGGTGCTCTACGGGGAAGGGGCGGTCGCGAACGCCGCCCGGCTGCTCGGCGGCGGCGCGTACGGCAATGCCGGTGGCGAGAACTTTGTCGCCGCGAACTACCCGCCGCTCTACCTGTGGATCGCGGGCCTGGACCTTGGAGATGCGTTCCTCGCCGGCCGCGTGGCGAGCATCACGGCGACCGTCGCGGTCGGGGGCGTCATCGCCTGGCGCGGCCGCGCCTCGCCGCTCGTCGCGGCCGCGCTCGGCATCGGTTGGATCGCCGCGGCCCCGGTCGCCCTCTGGGGCGCGGCACTGAAGCCGGACCTGGTGGCCGTTGCGCTCACCATCGCCGGGGTCGTGCTCATCGAGCGCCGGCAGGGGCTGCCTGCCGGAGCGGCCTTGGTCCTCGCGGTCTTCACCAAGCCGACCGCCCTGCTGCCCGCGCTGGCCCTGATCGGCTGGGTCGCCGCGCGTGACCGGCCGCAGCTCCGGCGCCTGGCGCTCGGGCTGGCCCTGGGCGCAGCCGCGTGCCTCGCCGTCGTCGTGGCGCTCGGCCCGGCGGCGGTGTGGCGACACGTCGTCACCTGGAACGCGCTTCCCTGGTCCCTCGGCGAAGCGGCAGCGGTCGCCTACCTCGCCCTCGCCACGGTGGGCGTGCTGGCCGTCGCGGCGGTGCTCGTGCGCGGCGCACGGGGGCCGGTGGGGGCGTACCTGGTCGCGGCGTTGGGGATCATGCTCCTCGGCGGGCGCGAGGGCGCGACGATCAACTATCTCCTCGACCTGGCAGCGGCCTCGCTGCTCGCGCTCGCGGTTGGCGCGCCGCGCCTGCGGCGGTCGGTGCTCTTTCCGGTCGCAGCGGTCCTCCAGCTCGCGGTCGCGACGCTCGTGCTCGATCCGCACGCGATCCTTCCCGACCGGCGGCCGACGACGGGGGCCTGGGGCGACCCCGCCCGGATCGCGGCGGCTCGGGCGGCGCTCCCTCCCGGGCCGATCCTGGCCGAGGACTCCGGACTCCTCCTCGCGGCCGGCCGCACTCCGGTGATCGACGACCTGTTCCTCTGGTCGCGCCTGGTATCCCGGCACGAGATCGACCCGGCGCCGATCCTCGCGGCGGTGGCCTCCGGACGCTACGCCGCGGTCCTGAGCGCGGTCGACCTCGAGCGTCTGGACGAAGCGGCGGCCTTCGAGCGGGCGCGCTGGGATCCCGCGCTCGCCGCCGCGATCCGGGCGCGGTACGCGCTTGCCGGGCGGCTTGACGGCCCGCTGTATCTCTACCGGCCGCGCTGACCGGCGGCAGCAGGTACACTGGGTCTCTCGATGGATGTCCTTCAGCTCGCCCAAATGCTCATTTCCGTCGCGGTCGCCACGTCGATCCTGCTGCAGGCGCGCGGGACCGGCCTGTCCGGCACGTTCGGCGGAGAGTCGACCGCCTATCGCAGCCGGCGAGGGATCGAGCGGACGCTGTTCCGCCTGACGATCGTCCTGGTGGTGGTCTACGTGCTCATCTCGATCGTCGGCGCGCGGACGACGACCCCGTCTTGACCGCCGCCCCGCACGGGGCGCGCCGGTGACCCGTCGCGACAAGCTCATCGTCATCGGGCTCATCGCCCTGCTCGCGTTCACCAGCGCGGGGGCGATCGTTCTGGATCGCCCGGCCGCCGAGCTCGTTGCCGCACCCGGCGGCACGTATGTCGAAGGCGTGGCCGGGGTCCCCCAGTATCTCGATCCACTCATTGCCGCGACCAATGTGGATGCCGATGTGTCGCGGCTCCTCTTCACCGGCCTCATGCGGTTCGACCGCGGCGGGAGCATCGTCACGGATCTGGCGGCCAGCTTCTCGGTCGATCCGGCGGGAAAGATCTGGACCTTCGCGATCCGGCCGGACGCCGTCTGGCACGACGGGGTCGCGGTCACCGCCGACGATGTCCTCTACACCGTCGCGCTGCTCCAGGACCGGAGCTACCTCGGCCCGTTCAGTGATGCGTTCCGTGGCGTCACCGTCTCCGCGGTCGACGCGAAGACGGTCCGGTTCGTGTTGCCCGATGTGTACGCGCCGTTCGCCGGCAGCACGACCGTCCCGCTCCTGCCCTCCCATCTGCTGGCCGGCGTGAGCTACTCCGAGCTGTCGCGGCAGCCCTTCAATCTGAAGCCGGTCGGCACCGGTCCGTTCCGGTTCTCGGATCTGGACGCCCGCCAGATCACGCTGGTCCGGTCGGACGACTTCTATCGCACGAAGCCCGAGCGGGCGCGCCCGTACCTCGACCGGATCATTCTCCGGTTCTTCCGCGATCAGGGGGAAGCGCTGGCGGCGCTGTCGCGCGGGGAGATCGATGGCACCGCCGGGCTGAGCCCGCAGGACGCGGGGCGGGCCCGGTCCCTGCGGAGCGTGAACCTGTACAGCCTGCCGTCGAACGACTTCACCGCCCTGTTCCTCAATGTGCGACCGGATCGCCCGGTGTTCCGCGACAAGGCCGTGCGCCAGGCGATCGCGACGGCCATCGATCGTGGGCGGGTGCTCCAGGTCTCGGCAGACGGCCGCGGAGCGGTGTCGGATGAGTTCGTCCCGCCCACCTCCTGGGCCTACGCGAAGGACGTCCAGCGATATTCGTACTCGGTCGCCGAGGCACGAACGCTCCTCGACCAGGCCGACTGGAAGGATCACGACGGCGACGGGATCCGCGATCGGGAGGGCACGGTCCTGAAGTTCTCGATCTCGACCTCGGACGAGCCCGCGCGGATCGCGGCCGCGCAGCAGATCGCCGCCGACCTGCTCGCGATCGGGATCCGGGTCGAGGTCAAGGCGGTACCCTTCGCCGAGCTCGTGGACAAGGTGGCCCGGCAGCGCGCGTTCGACGCCCTGCTCGTCGGGATCACCGTCGGCAGCGATCCGGATCCCTACGCCTTCTTCCACTCGAGCCAGGTGAAGGACCCCGGCGACAACTTCTCCGGATACAACACGCTGGCGCTGGATCGCGCGCTCGAGAGTGGGCGGCGGACCTTCGACCAGGCCCAGCGGAAGGGGCTGTATGCCTCGGTGTTCCAGGCCATCGCCGCAGATGTGCCGGTCGTGTTCCTCTACAACCCGGACTACCTTTACGCGCAGAGCCGGACCTTGAATGGCTTCCGCGTCGCGCCGGTCACCGATCCGACGCAACGCTTCTGGAACGTCGAGGACTGGTACCTCAAGACCGCCGCGCGGCGTTAGGCGGACCAGGGGGCCGGTACCGCTGGACCGGCTTCAGGCCGAAAAGGGGCTCCGCGACTGTGCCGACGGCGGGACTCGAACCCGCACTCCCTTACGGGAACCGCCTCCTGAAGACGGCGCCTAAGCCAATTCGGCTACGTCGGCGAAGACATCGAGTGTATCGCGCTCGCTGGATCGCCATGCCTGGCGAGGTAGCCTTGCCAGACCCGATACTTCCGTTCGAGCTTCGGGATGGTGGTGTCGCGGTACAGCCAGGGCAGTAACCGAAGGCCCTCGCGCTTGCCGTAACGGAGCGCAACATACTCATGGCGTCCATTCCCGGGTGGCCTCACGCTCAGCCAACCCGGCCCGCCGGCGAACGGCTCGAGCTTGATCCGCAGCCATTCGAGATGGGCGCGGCTGGCGGAGTGAAAGCTGACGACGAGCCGCTCGTACTGATACTCGGGATAGCGCTTCTTCGTCGCGGCATGGACGAAGCTGCTGATGCTGCCGTCGCCGTCGAGCAGCCCGCGAGCGCACGCAAGGATGAGCTCGTCGGGCACTGCGATCGGGCCCAGGGTCAGGCTCTTTCGGGGAGTGATGCCAATGCCCAAGAGCCAACGGCAGAGTGCCACGTCCCCGATCTGCGTCCGGTAGATCGTGCCGCCGATCCGCGTCCTCGCGGTGGCGATCCGGTTCGTCTTGCCGAGGCAGTGGAGAAGACTCTCGACGAGCTCGCGGTCCGCGCTCGGGAACGCCAGGTGTCGCCCGTCGGCTTGGCAGCCGTCCGTCGCGAGCAGGCCGACTGCGTACGCGAGCTTTGGCGTCCAGGCGGTGGACGCCGGTGGCGAGCATCGCCGCCGATCGGCCAATGGGTGCTTGCGCTGGGTATACGTCCGGCCACGATGGGAGGCCGCGTTCCGCGCGATCCGTGCATCATCAGCCGCTCGAAGACCTCGCGACCAGCCCCTGCCCTCACCCTTCGCCACGAGGCCATCTATCCACATCGCCGGCGCGGTGTCTACAGGACCCTTGGGCGGTGGTCCGGGGCTGAGGCATCGATGCGGTCGGGCTCGCTCCGGCTCGGCGAGATCCGCCGGGCTCTAGCATCGACGCTCAGCTGATGAGACGCCCATCGTGAACCGGACACAGCATGACCAGCGCTGAGGTCGTCATCATCGGTGGCGGGGTCATCGGCGCGTCGATCGCCTATCACCTGACCCAGCGGGGCATTCGCGACGTGCTGGTCCTGGAGCGGGATCGGCTCGGATCCGGATCGACCAGCCGCAACGCCGGGGGGATCCGGCTCCAGTTCTCGACCGAGATCAACGTGCGGATGTCCCAGCGATCGCTCCCGGCCCTGCTCCGGTTCGAAGAGGAGATGGGGATCGATCCGCTCTTCAGTCAGGTGGGGTATCTGTTCCTGATCACCGACGAGCACGACATCGAGCCGTTCGAGCGGTCGCTGGCCCTCTGGCGGCGCCTCGACGTACCCGCGGTGCGCCTTGAGCGGGAGCAGATCCCGGCGATCTTCCCCGAGCTCGCGGTCGACGACGTCCGCTTCGCGACGTTCTGTGAGGCGGACGGGCACGCCGACCCGAACTCGATCCTGCAGGGCTACGTCACGCGCGCACGCGCGGGCGGGGCGCGCTTCGAGGAAGGGGCCCTGGTCACGGCCATCGACCAGAACGGCGGCCGCGTCACCGGAGTCCGGTGCGGCGACCGTCAGGTCGCCTGCGAGACCGTCGTCGACGCCGCGGGTGCCTGGGCCGGGCAGGTCGCCGCGCTGGCCGGCGTCACCGTCCCCATCGTGCCGCTGCGCCGCCAGATCTTCATCACCAACCCCGTCGACGGTTTCGACCGGGATTTCCCGATGACGATCGAATTCTCATCGGGCCTGTACCTGCACCGCGACTCTGGCGGGGTCCTGCTGGGGATGGCCGATCCGCTCGATCCGGTCGGGTTCGACGACCGCGTGAATTGGGAGTTCCTGCCCGAGGTCGTGGAGCGCGGCCTGGCCCGGCTCCCGCTCCTGGAACGGGCGACGATCAAGACCGGGTGGGCCGGGTTCTACGAGGACACCCCGGACAAGCATGCGATCCTCGGCCGGGCTCCGGGCCTCGACGGGTTCGTGTGTGCGGCAGGGTTCTCGGGGCACGGCCTCATGCATGCCCCGGCGACCGGTGAGCTCATCGCCGAGGTGATCTGCGGCCTTCCCCCGAGCATCGACATCGCTCCGCTCCGCCTGGCCCGGTTCGCCGAAGGCGACCTGGTGCTCGAGCACAATGTCATCTAGCCGATGAGCGTCGCAATCCTGGCCCTCGAGCTCGCCCTCGTCGCGGCGGCGGCGGTGCTCTTGAGCGTCGTGCTCCTCCGTCGCGGTCGTGGCGTCTCCTATGTCGCGCTCGCGCTCCTGCTCATCGGGCTGGCCGCGGTCCTTTGGTATCTCGGGATGCGGACGCCGCCAAAGGTCCTCTGACCAGGCAGTGCCCCGCTATCCTCGGTTGATGTTCACCCGTGATGAGGTGCGCCTCACGACGCTGTCCTCCTGCGCCGGCTGAGGGGCCAAGCTGGGCCCCGGCCCACTGGCGCAGGTCCTGCGCCCCCTCGCCACGCAGATCGAGCCGGCCGAGCTGCTCGTCGGGCTGTCGAAGGCCGATGACGCCGCGGTGTACCGCGTCGCGCCCGACGCCGCGATCATCGCGACCGTCGATTTCTTCCCGCCGATCGTCGATGACCCGTACGCGTCCGGTGCGATCGCCGCCGCCAACGCGATGTCCGATGTCTACGCGATGGGTGGCGAGGTGCTGTTCGCGTTGAACATCGCCGCCTGGCCCGAGGACCTGTCCCTCGCCGCGTTCGAGCAGCTGCTCCAGGGCGCCACCGACACGGTCCGCGAGGCCGGGGCGGTCATCGCCGGGGGCCACACCGTGATCGACCCGGAGCCGAAGTTCGGCCTCGCGGTCACCGGTCGGGTGCATCCGGACCACCTGCTCACCAAGGGCGCCCTCCGGCCGGGCGATGCGCTGTGGCTCACCAAGCCGATCGGGACCGGGCTGCTCACCACCGCCCACAAGAACGGCGATCTCGCCGCCGAGGATCTCGCTTCGGTCATCGCGTCGATGGTCGCCTCGAACCGGGGCGCCAGCCGGGCCGCGGTGGAGGCGGGCCTGCACGCCGCGACCGACGTCACCGGCTTCTCGCTGGCCGGGCACGCCGCCGAGATGGCCGAGCACTCCGGGGTCGCCGTCACCATCCGCGCGTCGGCGGTGCCGCTTCTGCCCGGAGCGCTCGCGCACGCTGCGCGCGGGGTGAGCTTTGGCGGCCTGGAGCGGAACTGGGCCCATTTCGTCGACGGCGGCCAGGTGAGCTTCGCCGCCGCGGTCCCCGAGCCGGTGCGGCGCCTGCTGCTCGACCCGCAGACCTCGGGAGGCCTCCTCATCGGGGTGCCCGCGGCCCACGCTGCGGCCTGGGACCGCGCGGTCGCCGGCCATGGGGTCTCCGCCACCCGGATCGGCGAGGTCACCCCCGGGCACGGGGTCATGATCGCGGAGTGACCGGAGCGGTCCATGCCGGCGCTCCCTCGGCTCGCGCGGCGGAGCTGGCGCTCCTTTCTCCGGACCGCGCGGCGTTCACGCTCGCCTGGCCGGGCATCGTCGAGCAGCTCATCCGCGCGAGCGGCCAGATCGTCGTCTTCGCCTTCATCGGGCATCTTGGTGCGGTCTCGATCGCCGCGGTCGGGGCGGCGCTCCAGTTCACCTTCCTGCTCTTCCCCGTGTTCAACGCCCTGTCGATCGGGACGATCGCGCTGGTGAGCCGGCGGATGGGGGAGGGGGATCCGGAGGGAGCGGCCGAGGCGGTCCGGCAGTCGCTTCTGCTCGGCGCCGGGCTCGGGATCGGGACCGGCGCGTTGTTCGCGATCTTCGCCCGCCCGCTCCTTGGGCTCATCGGCGCGGACGACGCGGTCGCCGACGCCGGCACGCCGTACCTCGCCATCGTCGGCGGGCTGAACGTCTTCCAGACGATCTCGATCATCGGGGTGTCCGCGATGCGGGCCGCCGGCGACGCGCGCACGCCGATGTGGCTCTCCGCCGCCGCGTCCGCGCTCATCGTGCCCGGGACGTATCTGCTCGTGACCGTCGCGGACCTGGGGATCCTCGGCGCCGCCATCGCGCAGATCGTGATCAGCGTGGCGTTCATGGTCGCGACCGTCGCGCTCCTTTGGGACGGCCGTGCTGGGCTGCGGATCGCCGGCGGCAGCTGGGGGCTCCGGGGCGACCGGTTGCGGACGCTCGCCTCGATCAGCGGCTACTCGGCCGGCGAATCACTGCTGTTCAGCCTCGGGATCCTCGGCCTGGGAGTGCTGGTGTTCCGCCTGGGGACGACCGCCTACGCCGCGCACCAGATCGTGAGCCAGCTCGAGACCCTTTCCTTCCTTCCCTGCATCGGCTTCTCCGCCGCGGCATCGGCGCTCGTCGGCCAGTCGCTCGGGATGCGCGATCCGCAGCGGGCGACCCGTTCGGGCTGGGCGGCCACGCGGATGGCGGCGGTCTGGACGACCGTTGCCGGGGTGCTGCTCGCGGCCTTCCCGGCACTCTTCATCGGTGTGTTCACCTCCGATGCGACGGTGATCGCCGCCGGGATCGGCGCGCTCATCGTCGTCGGGCTCGCCCAGCCGGCGCAGGCGGTGAACTTCGCCATCGCCGGGGCGCTTCGCGGCGCCGGCGACACCCGGTTCACGCTGTTCGCCACGATCGTGAATTGGCTCCTGATCCGGCTGCCGCTCGCCTATCTGCTCGCGTTCCCGCTCGGCCTGGGCCTTGCCGGGATCTGGCTCGGGGTGCTCATCGACTACGCGGTCCGCGCCGTCATCCTGATGCTCCGGTTCCATGGGGGACGGTGGACCCGGCTGCGCTACTAGGGAGCTGTGCCCAGGGCGGGACTTGAACCCGCACGAGGAGTGGATACCCCACCAGCCCCTCAAGCTGGCGCGTCTGCCATTTCGCCACCTGGGCTCTCGGGCAATGGTAACAACCTCCCCGTTCTGCACGGCAGCGGCCCGCATAGACTTTTCCGATGACCGTCGTCCGGCCCCATCTGCCGCTGCTCTGGCCCTCGTACACGCTCTTTCCGCTCGCGGGCCTGGTCGCGCTGTATTTCGGCGTCGCCGCGCGCGAGGGGGTGATGATCGCGATCGGGATCGGCTTCCTCGCGCTGAATGCGCTCACGGTGCTGAACTACGCGTACTTCACCCGGATCCGGATCGAGGGCGACCAGCTCGTCTACCGGACGTTCTTCGGGACCCACCAAGAGGCGGTCCCGGTCGGCGCCGTCCAGCGCATCGATGCGAAGCGCTACCCCGGCGCGCACTCCGGAGTGTCGGCGCCGCACTTCGTCG
>DATLEG010000140.1:0-5599 GCA_035525465.1 Saccharimonadales bacterium (SeqCode) | reverse complement strand
CCGACTCTGCCGGCGTCACCCGCGCGACCGCGGGTGACACGCGGACCGTCGCCTACAACGATCTCGACGCCGTCGCAGCGGTCGCGGCCGCGGTGCCGCTTGCGGCGATCATCGTCGAGCCGTACGCCGGGAACATGGGCTGCGTGCCCCCGGACCCGCACTTCCTCGCCGGCCTCCGCGAGATCGCCGACCGCACCGGCGCGCTCCTGGTCTTCGACGAGGTCATCACCGGCTTCCGTCTCGCCCGCGCCGGCGCGCAGTCGATCGTCGGCGTGCGTCCGGACCTCACCTGCTTCGGCAAGGTCATCGGTGGCGGCCTCCCAGTCGGCGCGTACGGGGGTGCCCGGGTCCATCTGGCCCACGTCGCGCCGCTCGGGCCGATGTATCAGGCGGGCACGCTCTCCGGGAACCCACTCGCGATGGCCGCCGGCCTGGCGACCCTGGCCGCGCTGGACGACAGCGCCTACGCGCGGCTCGAGGCCGCCGGCGCGCGTCTGGAGCGCGGTCTGGAGGACGCGATCCGCTCCACCGGGTCGGTGGCCCGGGTCCAGCGCGCCGGCTCGCTGCTGACGCTGTTCTTCAACCCCGCGCCGGTCCGAGATCAGGACGACGCCGACCGGTCCGACCGCGCGAGGTTCGCCGCGTTCCATGGCGCGATGCTGCGGCGGGGCGTGCTGCTCCCCCCGTCGCAGTTCGAGTGCCTCTTTCTCTCGCTGGCGCACGACGACCCGACGATCGACGCCGTGATCGCCGCCGCGCACGACAGCCTCGAGGAGATCGCCCGATGAACGAGCTCTACCGCTTCCTCACCCTCGCCGTCACGCCGGAATGGCGGCGCCTGGACGCCGGCGAGCGCGCCGTGCAGAAGGGCGAATTCGCCGACGCGCTTGCCGAGTGTGGCGTGACGGCACACGCCTATTCGCTCGTCGGCACGCGCTCCGACGCCGATCTGCTGCTCTGGCTCGTCGGCGACGACGCGGCTGCCCTGCGCACGGCGGAAACCCGTCTTGCCGCCACGCGCCTGTGGGCCTGGAGCACCCGCCCCTACGGCTACTTCGCCGCTCGCCGCAAGAGCCAGTACCTCGGCGAACACGAGCACGCCGGGCAGGAGCACGGTCGCGGCACCGCTGGACCGGTGGGTGACCTCCCCTACGTGGTCATCTATCCGATGACCAAGAAACGCAGCTGGTACGCCCTCCCGCTCCAAGAGCGGACCCGGATCATGGGCGCCCACTTCGCCACCGGCCACAAGTATCCGGATATCCGTATCCACACCGGATACAGCTTCGGCATCGACGACCACGAATTCGTCGTCGCCTTCGAGGCTCCCGACCCCCGCCGCTTCCTCGCCCTCGTCGCCGAGCTGCGTGAGACCGAATCAAGCGCGTACACCGAACGAGAGACGCCGATCTTCGTCGGCGCGGCGATGAGCGCGAAGGAGGCCCTCGATCTGGTCGACGGCACCGCGGCGCGCCTGCCGGTGAACGCATGACCGGCGTGCAGGCGGTACCACTCCTCGTCCGCGCCTGCCGCAGGGAGCCGGTGGAGCGCACCCCGGTCTGGTTCATGCGCCAGGCCGGCCGGTGCCTGGCCGACTACCGGACGCTGCGCGAGAAGCACGGCATCCTGGAGATCGCGAAGACCCCCGAGCTCTGCGCCAGGGTGACCCGGATGCCGGTGGATCGGCTCGGCGTCGACGGCGCGGTCCTGTACGCGGACATCATGCTGCCGCTCGACGGGATGGGCGTGCCGTTCCACATCCAGCCCGACCTCGGCCCGATCATCGAGCGCCCGATCCGGAGCAGGGCCGACATCGACGCGCTGCGGATCGTCGACGCCGAAGAGGCCACCCCGTACCTGTTCGAGACGATCCGGGCGCTGCGCCGCGAGCTGGATCCGAAGGTCGCGCTCATCGGCTTTGCCGGCGCGCCGTTCACCCTGGTGAGCTACCTCATCGAGGGCCGGCCGAGCCGCGACCATGCCCGGACCAAGGCGATGCTGTTCGGCGAGCCGGAGCTCTGGGACGCGCTCATGCGGACCGTCGTCGAAGTGCTCGTGCGCTACCTCCGGGCGCAGATCCTGGCCGGCGTGCAGGTGGTCCAGCTGTTCGACTCCTGGGTCGGCGCGCTCGCGCCGGACGATTACCAGCGCCAAGTGCTCCCCCACACCCGCGAGATCTTCGCCCGCATCGGCGACAGCGTTCCGCGCATCCACTTCGGCACCGGGAATCCGGCGCTCCTCGGGCTCATGGCCGACGCGGGTGCCGATGTCGTGAGCGTGGATTGGCGCCAGCCGCTTGATGCGGCCTGGGACGCGATCGGCCCGGGCCAGGGCATCCAGGGCAACCTCGACCCGGCGCTCTGCCTCGCGCCGTTCGCGGTCGCCGCCGCAGGGGCACGCGACGTCCTGCGCCGCGCGGCGGGTCGTCCCGGCCACGTGTTCAACCTCGGCCACGGCGTGCTCCCGGAGACCGAAGCCGACATCCTGGCGCGTCTGGTCGAGCTCGTCGCGACCGAGAGCGCGGCGGTCCCGGCGTGACGACCGGCGTGGTCCTGATGACCTATGGCGCGCCGCGCGACGACGCCGATCTGCCCGGGTATCTCGCGCGGGTGCGTGGCGGGCGCGAGCCGGAGGCGGCGCTGGTGACCGAGATGCGCGCCCGCTACGCGCGCATCGGCGGCTCGCCGCTGGTCGCGATCACCCAGGCGCAGGCCGCGGCGCTCGAGGCCGCGCTCGGCCCGGAGCACCGGGCCGCCGCGGGGATGCGCTTCTCGGACCCATCCGTCACCGCCGCGGTCCGCGACGTCGTCGCCCGCGGTGCGGACACGCTCGTCGGGCTCTGCCTCTCACCGCAGTGGTCGCCGCTCCTGATGGGCGGGTATGAGCGGGCGCTCGCCGCGGCCGCGGCCGAGGCCGGCGTGCCGTCCCGGATGGCCGGCGCCTGGCACGACGAGCCGCTCTTCGCCGCGGCCCTCGCCGAGCGGATCAACGAGGCGCTGCGAGACATCGCGGACCCGGAGGTGCCGCTCCTGCTCACCGCGCACAGCCTTCCCAAGCGGGTCTTCGACACCGAGCAGGCCTACATCGCGCAGCTGCGCGAGACCGCCGATCTCGTGGCGCGAGCGGCCGGCCTTGCGCCGGAGCGCTGGCAATGGGCCTATCAGAGCGCCGGCCACACCGCCGAAGAGTGGCTCCGCCCTGATCTGAAGGAGCTCTTCCCGGCGCTCGCCGCTGCCCGCCACCGCGACGTGCTCGTGGTCCCGATCCAGTTCCTCGCCGACCACCTCGAGGTCCTCTACGACCTGGACGTCGCCGCGCGTGACGAGGCCAGCGCGGCCGGCCTGCGCTACCACCGGACCCTGATGCCGAACACGCAGCCCGCCTTCATCGCCGCGCTCGCCGCGGTGGTCTCGCGGACGGAGACGCTCTCAGCGGTCGCGTAGCCGTACGATGCGGCGATGTTCGATCTCACGACCCCGTGGTGGGAGATCATCCTCCGGACCCTCGTCGTCTATTGGGTCGTGCTCTTCCTTCTCCGCGTCGCCGGCAAGCGCGAGCTCGGACAGATGACGCCGTTCGACCTCGTGGTCATCCTGGTCATCGCGAACGCCGTGCAGAACGCGATGACCGGGGGCGACAACTCGCTCATCGGCGGGGTCATCGCCGCGGCCACCCTCACCGCGGTGAACGTCGCGGTCGGGCGGTGGGGCGACCGGGTCCCGATGCTGCGGCGCGCCCTTGCGAGCGAGCCGACGCTGCTCCTGCAGGACGGCAAGGTGATCACGGCGAATCTGAAGAAGGAGCACATCGAGGTCGAGGAGATCGAGATGGCCGCCCGGCAGCACGGGATCGCCGACCTGAGCGGCGTGGCGGCGGCGGTGCTCGAGGAGGACGGCTCGATCAGCATCATCCCCAAGGAGGGCGGAACGGTCCACCGCGGGCCGCGCCGCATCCGCCAGTTCAAGCGCTGAGGCCGCGATGCGAGGATTGACCGGATGAGCCGCAAGCGATCAGGTCGGGATCAACGGGCGAAGAACGCGCGGGCGGCCGAAGCTCGGGGCGGCGGCGAGCGACCGAATTCCCGGGGGGGCCGCGGCCGGTCCCGCAGAGGCCGCCCGGTCCCGTGGATCGCGATCGGCATCGTCGTCGCGGCGGTGGTCGCGGGTGTCCTGGTGTTCCGGTCCCTCGACATCGGTGCCCCGGGGGAGCGGATCGCGACCAGCGGTGTGGGCCAGCATCTCCCCGATGGCCAGCCCATCACCTACGACAGCACGCCACCGGTCGGCGGCCCGCATTGGCCGGGCCCGGCCGCCTGGGGCGCGAACGGGACGACGATCCCGGACGCGCGCGCGGTGCACAACCTCGAGCACGGCGGCATCGTCGTGTCCTACAACGCGATCCCAGCCGAAGATCTGGGGCGGCTGAAGGCGCTCCCGGGCACGCTGTCCCGCGACCGCTTCAACGAGGTGAAGCTGGTCATCCACCCGTACGACCGGATCCCGGCGGGGACGATCGTGCTCACCGCCTGGGGCTGGCGCCAGGCCCTCCCCGCGTACGACGAAGCGAAGATCCGCGCCTTCTACGACGCGCACCAGAACCGCTGCTGCGAGTCGGTGCCCTGATGATCCCTGCTTCCTACGCTGCCGCTTCGCGGCTGCTTCGGTCGCGGGGGCCGGTGGGGCTCGGCCCAGGCTAAGCCTGGTCCGGGCCCGCTACAGCTCGATCTCGTCGCGCTCGGGCTCGGCCTCCTGCAGCTGGACCGCCTTCGCCTCGGCCATCTGGGTCCCGAAATCCTCGAGCTCCTCCTTCGAGAAGACCTGACGGGCGATCTTGAACATCTCCGTCTCCTCTTCCTCGATGTGGTGCTCGACGTTCTCCTTGCAGACCTTGAACTTCGCGCCCCAGTGCTCGTCGTCGACGGGAGTGTCCTTGATCTGCTCGACGATGTCGTCGACCAGGTGGTGCTCTTCCATCGCCTCAAGGACGATGTCCTTCGCCTTCGGCTTATCGCGCAGGGCCGGGTAGAAGATCTCTTCTTCGACGTTCTCGTGGACGGTGAGCTCCTTCAGGAGCTTGGCCCAGAGCTCGGTCCGGGTCTTCACCCCGCGCTCGGTCGTCTGCTCGAGCTCGTCCATGAGCTTCTTGACCTTCTCGTGATCCTCTTTGAGCAGGCTGATCGCGTCCACGTGCAATACCCCCAAATGTTTGCCCCACGCCTGCGCAAGATGATTGCCAAAACGTTCGACCCTGGCTACGGCCGCCGACAAGCCGGCCCAGGCGGACCCTTCCGTCCGCTACGCCCTGCGGACCGCGGTGGTGTGCGGCACGGGATGGTCCATCGCCCAGATCGCCGGGCAGCGCTCGTCGGCGAGCGTCTTGATCCGCGCGATGTCGGCGTCGGATGCGTCCGTCTCCACATCGAGCTCGAACCGGAAGGCGTCGAGCGGGGCGACCTCCGCGACACCGAGCGCGCCGCGGAAGTCGACGTTCAGGCGGAGGCGGGCGCGAAGGCCGGTGATCGTGAGCCCGGCCATCGCCGCCTGCATCGCGAAGGTCGACGCGTAGCAGGAGAGCGCGCCCCAAAAGCAATAGATGAGGG
>DATLEG010000243.1:0-8515 GCA_035525465.1 Saccharimonadales bacterium (SeqCode) | reverse complement strand
TGGGCGCTGAGTGTGGGCAATGTCTTCGTCGGATTGATTGCCCTCGTGCCACTCGGTTGGCTCATGGCGGAAATCGCTGTCAAGGTTGGCTTGTGGGCCGCCGGCTTGTTTATGGTGCCGCTCTATCTGGCCCGTTACTCTTTCAGCAAGTACGCCGAGACACGCGACCTGTTCTTCGGCACAGTCAGCGCGCTATCGCAGGCCATCGACGCGAAGGACGGGTTCACCCGTGGCCACGCCGACCGGGTCTCGCGGATCGCCGGAGCGATCGCCCGGGACATGGGGCTTCCGGAGAAGCAGATCGAGCAGATCGAGCTCGCCGGCCTGCTGCACGACATCGGCAAGATCGGGGTCGAGGACAAGATCCTGATGAAGCCGATGCGCCTCGAGCCGGACGAGCAGGAGCTCATGCGCCGCCACCCGATCTACGGCGCGTCGATCCTCGAGCCCTCTGCCGCCCTGCGCCCGCTCGTGCCGCTCGTGCTGCACCACCACGAGAACTTCGACGGGACCGGCTACCCGGAGGGCCTGAAGGGTGAGGAGATCCCGATCGGCGCGCGCATCATCATCGTCGCCGACGCCTACGAGGCGATGACCTCGGACCGCATCTACCGCAAGTCCATCGGGCACGACCGCGCTTTGGAGCAGCTGGACAAGTACAAGGGGATGCAGTTCGACCCAAAGATCGTGCGGGCCATCGAGCAGCTCCTGCAGAAGCGTGGCCCCGGCGCGTTCGAGGTGAGTGACCTTCCCCCGATCAACTACGAGACCCTGGCCGAGCTGCGGCGCCGGCTCGCCCGCGAGCCGCTCGTCCGCGACGCCCATGCCGGATAGCCGCGCATGCTCGTCGGTGGGGTAGTCGCCGGGTTCGCGGCGGGTATCGCGTTCGGTGGCGACTGGCGGCGTCTGGCGACCTTCTCCCTCCAGCTCTGGCCCCTCCTCGCGATCGCCGCCGGTCTGCGGATCGTCGGGATCCTTTTCCCAGTGGCGCCGCTCGCGGTGTATGTCGGCGGCCTGGCGGGCGTCGCGATCGTCGCGCTGGCCAACTGGCGGATCCCGGGCGCCGCGCTCATCGCCGTGGGTACGGCCCTCAATGTGCTCGTGGTCCTGGCGAATTCCGGGATGCCGTACGACGTGTCGGTGACCCTTGGGGTCGGCGCCGCGCTGCCGAGCGATTCGCTCCACGTGATCCTCGGCCCCGAGACGCAGCTCCGGTTCCTCGCCGACATCATCCCCGTGGGAGTGGTCCGCGGCGTGTACAGCGTCGGAGACCTCCTCATCGCCGTGGGCGGCTTCCTCATCCCGTTCATCCTCATCCAGCCCGATGCCGACGCGTCCGCGCCCGTCCTCGAGCTGCGCTCGCCGAACTTCGCGTTCTTCTGGCTCGCGCAGGTCATCAGCCGATTCGGGGATCCGATCACGCTGGTCGCCCTCACCTTCATCACCTATCGCGCCACCGGGTCCGCCTTCATCACAGCCCTTGCCGTCGTCATCGCCACGATCCCGAACGCGGTCTTTGGCTTCTTCGGCGGCGCGATCGCCGACGCGGTGGGGCACCGCCGCGCGATGCTCTGGTGCGACCTCGCCCGTGCCCTGCTGATCGCGACCATCCCGCTGCTCCTCCTCGTCGGCGCTCCGCTGGTCCTGCCATTCGCGGTGGTCCTGCTGGCGGGCATGTGCGGGGCGATCTTCAACCCTGCCCGGATCGCGATCATTCCCTCGCTCCTGGCGCCCGAACGGCTCGCCGCCGGCAACTCGCTGGTCTACGCGTCCGACCGCGCGATCGAGATCGGCGGCGCCCTTGCCGGCGGCCTGCTCGTCGCGACGGTGGGAGAAGGCGCCTTCTACATCGACGCCGTGACCTTCGCGCTCTCGGCCGTTCTGCTCGCCCGGGTGAGCGTGGCCGAGATCTCGCGCCGGATCACAGTTTCCCGTGTCTGGGCCGACGCCCGGGAGGGCCTGCGGTTCCTTCGCCGGTCGACGGTGCTCTGGTCGAACACCGTCTTCTCGCTCGCGGCCCAGGTCTCCAACCCGGTGATCAACGGCCTCAGCCCGGTCCTGGTCATCCGGCGGTTCGCGGACAACGATCCGCATCTTGGGGCGGTCGAGTACGGCGCGGCCGAGGCGGCGATCGCCTTTGGCGCGGTCCTGGGCAGTGCGGTGCTTCCCCGCTATTTGTCCAAGGTGCCCAAGGGCCGACTCCTCGTGGGAGGATTTGCCGCCACCGGCATTGTCATTGGGCTGATCGCCGTCGCCCCGACCTTCCCCTTCGCGTTAGCTCTGTTTTTCTTGCTTGGGCTGACCAACGTGATCTTTTATGTGCCGATGGTGACCATCTTCCAGGAGGAGACGCCCGCGAATATGAGGGGACGAGTCTTTGGAGCTCGCAGTGCCCTGACCAACCTCAGCTGGCTCCCGATCATCCTCGTTTCGGGGGTCCTGGCCGATGCGGTCGGTCCGGAGATCCTCATCGCCGTCGCCGGTGGCCTGACGCTCACGACCGCGCTCGTCGCGACACGGGTCCGCGCGATCTACGGCGTCGCCTGACCGGTTCTCGGTCAGCCCGAGGCGGCCGGGCGTGCAGCGGTGGCCAACTTGACATCATGTACGGTAGTCGGCACACAATCTTGCCTCTTGGGGAGGTGGCGGCCGCCGAAAGGGGTCTCCACCCAGCTCGTGGGAAGGAACCGTACAGAAGATGGCACAGAAGACGATCCTCGTCGCCGATGACGATGCCTCGATCCGGTCGCTGCTGAAGCAGCTGCTGGTCGATGAGGGCTTCGCTGTGCAGGAAGCGTCCACCGGCGTGGAGGTCGTGGAGAAGGTCAAGGAATCGAGCCCCGATCTGGTGATCATGGACGTCCGGATGCCCGAGCTCGACGGCATCGAGGCCCTCTCCCGGCTGAAGGGCTCCAATCCCAAGACCGCCGTCCTGATCATGACCGCGTTCGGGAGCTCGAACGCCGCCATCCGGGCGATGGAGCTCGGCGCGTTCGACTACATCACCAAACCGTTCGAGCTGGAGAAGATCTCGCACAGCGTGAAGCGGGTCCTCGACTACCAGGACCTGACCCAGGAGGTCGAGGTCCTTCGCGACGAGATCAGCTCGCTCGTGCAGACCGAGCGGATCGTCGGGAATTCCCCGGCGATGCAGGAGGTCTACAAGACCGTCGGCAAGGTCGCCAAGGCCGACGCGACGGTCCTGATCACCGGCGAGAGCGGCACCGGGAAAGAGCTCGTCGCCGAGGCTCTGCATTTCAACTCGAACCGGCGCTCCGGGCCGCTGGTGAAGGTCTCCTGCGCGGCGCTCCCGGAGACGCTCCTCGAAGCCGAGCTGTTCGGTCACGAGAAGGGCTCCTTCACCGGGGCGATGGCGCAACGGCGGGGCCGGTTCGAGATGGCCGACAAGGGCACGATCTTCCTGGACGAGATCGGCGAGATGAGCGTGCCGACCCAGACCAAGCTGCTGCGGGTCCTCCAGGAGCGGAAGATCGAGCGCATCGGCTCGAACCTGTCGATCAAGGTGGACATCCGGATCGTCTGCGCGACGAACAAGGATCTGCAGAAGCTCGTCGAGCAGAACAAGTTCCGTGACGACCTCTACTACCGGCTCAACGTCATCAACATCCACATGCCGCCGCTCCGCGAGCGCAAGGAGGACATCCCGTCGCTCGTCGAGCACTTCCTCGCGAAGCACCGCTATAGCGCCACCGCGCAGCCCGCCGCGATCAGTGAGGAGGCCCTCCGCCGCCTCATGGAATACAGCTGGCCGGGCAACGTCCGGGAGTTGGAGAACGTCGTCGAGCGGGCGGTGGTCCTGTCGCGCGGCCAGATCATCACCAGCCGCGAGCTTCCCTTTGGCGAGCACGAGTCGGGCGAGGGCGAGGACGACGATGGCGGCGGCGAGATGAAGGGCGACAGCTCCTTCTTCAAGAAGTCGGTCGCCCAGTTCGAGAAGGACCTCATCATGAAGGCCCTTCGCGACGCCGGCGGCAATCGCTCCAAGGCTGCCGAGATGCTCGGCATCTACCGGCGCCTCCTCTACGCGAAGATCAAGGAGTACGCGCTCGAGGGCTACCCGCCCAAGGCCCGCTAGTGGCCCCCCGGAAGGCGGCCGCAGCCGCGCCGGTGGTGCGGATCATCGAAGCGCACGGCTCGGCCCGCTCCGGCTGGGAGGCCGCGGTGAAGGCCGCGGTGAAGAGCGTCGCCGCCCAGGTCGAGCGGCCGGTCGCGGTCGAAGTGGGACGCCTGTGGGCCGACCTCGAGGGCCCGGCCATCCGGATGTACCGCGCCACGGTGAAGGTCGCCTACCGCCAAACGCTCGCGCCGCCCGCCCGCCCGGGGCGGAAGCGGTCCGGCTAGCAGCCGAGCCCCTCCTCGTGGTCCGGGACGGGCCACCTGTCTTGGTTCTTGACATGGTGAGCAGCCACGGACACAATCGTCGCCCTCCGCGACCGTCGCCGGACCGCCGGCCCTCGCGGGGAAAAGGGGAGGATCGTTGCCGGAGCTTGAAGGGCGTGACGCCCTGGCCCAGGTGCTCATCGCGAACGACGGCGAGGTCATCCAGCGACTGCGGCTGTCCGCCGCGGAGGCGGCCCGGGTGTGCAACGTCACCCCGCGCCAGCTCATCTATTGGACCAAAAAGGGGTTGGTGAAACCCTCCACCTCCGATGATCACGACTACGACGTGTTCGCGATGGAGAAGGTCATCCGGATCCGTCAGGCGCTCGAGAAGGGCTACTCCCTCGAAAAGGCCGCCCAGGTCGTGCAGCGCGATCTGTCGGCCCTCGCCACCGAGGTGAGCCGGCTGGACAGCCTGTCGGTCGAGGACCTGGAGGACGAGCTCCGCCGCCGCCTTGAGCGCCTGGAGGACCGGGTCGGTGCCCTCCGGCGCACGCTCCCCGCATCCCTCACGATCGCTCGGCTCCGCCGGGCCGTCGGCCTGCTGGCCCATCTCGAATCCCAGGGCAGCCTCCAGGCGGCAAGCAACAACGGGGACACCGCGAAGGCGCTAGCACTGCGGCTCGGCCGCGCGGTCGACGAGCTCGAGCTCCTCGTGCGAGAGGTCCAGCCCGCCGCCGTTTAGCCTCAGGCGGCATGGAACGGCCACCGCTCCGAACGACCGCGGCGATCGTCGCCGGCAAAGCGGCCCGGTCGGCGCTCCAGCTCCTTGGCCGAGGGGCCACCGCGCTCCCCGGGCTGGTCGCCCTGGCGGTCGATCCGGATTCCGTCGCCCGTTTGTCCCGCGCGCTCTCGCACGGTGCGGTCGCGGTCACCGGGACGAACGGCAAGACGACGACCACGCGGATGCTCTCGGACATCGTGCGTGCCGCCGGCTGGGCGCCGGTCCACAACCGCTCCGGATCGAACCTCGACCGTGGGCTGGCCGCCGCGCTCCTTGCCGACGCCACCTGGAGCGGTGAACCCCGCGGCGATGTGGGGATCTACGAGCTGGACGAGGCTTCGGTCCCGCGGATCCTCGCCCGGCTGCACCCGCGGATCCTGGTCGTAACCAACCTCTTCCGCGATCAGCTCGACCGGTATTTCGAGATCGACGCCCTCGCCCGGCGGCTTGCGGCGGCGATCGGTCCGCTCCCGGACACCACGACCCTCGTGTTGAATGCCGACGATCCGATCGTCGCGTATCTGGGCGATGCCCATCGCGGACCGGTCCTCTACTTCGGCGTCGACGATCCCCAGATCGGCGCGGTCGGTGATGCCGCGCGGCTCGGGAGCCAGGGGATCAGCGATGCGTCGCGCTGTCCACGCTGCCACGGGCCGCTCACGTACACGCGGGTCGTGCTCGCGCATGTCGGCGATTGGTCGTGCGCGCAGTGCGGCCTCGCCCGGCCGCGACGGGACCTCGCGGCCGCACGGGTGATCCTTGGCCCCGCCGCCACCGAGCTCCGCCTCGCCGGGACGGTCGGCGGGGTCCTGGACCCGATCGTCATCCCGGTGCCCGGCGCGTACAACGCCTACAACGCCCTGGCCGCGCTCGCGGCCGCCCGGGCGCTCGACATCGGGTTGCCGACGGCCACCCGGGCGCTTGCCGGGTACCGGCCGGCCTTCGGGCGCCTTGAGGCGATCGCTGCGGAGGGTCGCTCGCTGCGCCTGGTGTTGGTGAAGAATCCCGCGGGCTTCAATGCCGCGATCGGGGCGCTCTTGGAGACCGGCCGGCGCCCGCGGATCCTGGCCGCGCTCAACGACCGGGACGCCGATTCCCGCGATGTCTCCTGGATCTGGGACGCGGACTTCGAAGCCCTGGCGCCGAGCATCACGCACGCCGTGGTCACCGGCCTGCGCGCGCGGGACATGGCCCTGCGTCTCAAATATGCCGGCGTCCCCTCCGGGCTGGTGCTGGTCGTCGATGGCTGGGCCGCGGCGATCCGTGCCGCGATCGCTGACGCACCGGTGGGGGAGGAGATCGTCGTGCTCACCACCTACACGGCGATGCTGGCCCTCCGGGACGCGCTCGCGCGTCTGGGCCACGTGAAGCAGTTCTGGGAGGATTGAGCGGAATGGAGCTGCGGATCGGCCACCTGTACCCCGACCTCATGTCGATCTACGGCGACCGCGGGAACGTCCTCGCGCTGTCGCAGCGCGCCCGCTGGCGTGGCATCGACGTCGTCGTGCGTCCGCACACGCTCGGTGACACGTTCGATCCGGACTGGGCGGACCTGTGGTTCTTCGGCGGCGGGCAGGATCAGGGTCAGGATCTGGTCGGCGCGGATCTGGCCGGCGCGAACGGGAGCGCGCTCCGTCGCTCGATCGAGGGCGGTGCCGCGGTGTTCTCGGTCTGCGGCGGGTACCAGCTGCTCGGCCGCGAGTACGTTCCCGAGGACGGGCCGGCCATCCCCGGCCTTGGGGTGCTTGATGTGACCACCCGGGCGGGGAAGGAGCGGTTCGTCGGGAATCTCCTGGCCACCAGCGGTACGGACACGCTCATCGGTTTCGAGAATCACAGCGGCCGCACCTACCTCGGACCAGGGGCGACCCCGCTAGGCCAGGTCGTCGTCGGTCACGGGAACAACGGCGAGGACAAGACCGAAGGCGCGGTCCAGGGCCGGGTCATCGGCTGCTATTGCCACGGCTCGGCGCTTCCGAAGAATCCATGGCTTGCCGACCGGCTCACCGGCTGGGCGCTCGCACGCCGGTACGGCGAGGTCGCGCTCGCGCTCCTCGACGACACCGTCGAGCTCGCCGCACGGGACAGCGCCGCCGAGGTCGCCCGCTCCCGCCACTGATCCCCGCCCCACGCACCGGTACCGCGGTACCGGCCAACGGTCCTCTATGGCGGCCGGCCGATCGGCGTTGAACTGCGCCCGTGCTGGGAACGCTCTTCCGCGCGATCTGCGTGGCCGTGGCCCTCCTTCCGGCCGCAGGCGCGTTCTCTGCCGCGGGTGACGACGGACCGCCACGTACCGAGAGCGCGGCGGTCCGTCCTTCCCGCACGATCCTCCGCCCGCTCGAGGTCCCCGAGCTCGCCCCGGACGTCGTGCCGCGCTACAGCGACCACGAGGTCGTGATCCTGATCGCGGGGATCGGCTCCTCGCCCTCGGACCGCACCTGGGACGCGCTCATCGCCCGCTTCCGCGCCGATGCGCGATATGAGATCCGGCGATTCGGCGCCGACCCGGAGCATCCCTACGACACCGGTGGCCGGCTCACCGCGAATGCCGACGCCCTGACCGCGCAGGTGCGCGAGCTGGCGACGCGGTACCGGGCGGTCCATCTCGTGGCGCACTCGATGGGTGGCGCGGTCGTCGACACCGCGATCGCCCGGGGCCTGTCCGCGGACGACGGGGTGCAGAGCTACATCGCGCTGGCCGCGCCGCATGCCGGCTCGACCGTCGCCCGCTACGCGCAGCTCGTCGCCCGCGGGGCCGGTGCCGGTGACGCCGGGGCCGAGGCGCGGGCGCTCGGATCGTTCATCCAGGGTCGCGATATCGCGGGCCCCGCGACCGCCGACCTCGCCCGGCTCCAGGCGGGGCCGCCGACGGCCGGGATCGCCCGTCTCGATCTGCGGATCGCGAGCGATGTCGCCGTCATCGGCCGCGACGCGAGCGACCCCGGGATCGACTCACGCATCCTCGTCCCCCGCGGCGCTGACGAGTGGATCGACGGGCACGGCGGTATCACGCGCGATACGCGTGCGCTGGATCTGGTGACGACGACGGTCGCGCGACGCGCGGCTCCGCCGGACCTCCGGGGATCCGAGATCGCCGAGGCAGCCCGCACGAGTTGGACCCTGGATGCCGCCGTCCCGCTGGCGCTCGCGCTCCTGGCGCTGTGTCTGCTCGCCGGCTGCCTGGCGCTCCGCCGCTCGCGCCTGCCCTTCGTCCGTCCCTGGGCCGATGCCCGGAACGCACGGCTGGGGCGGAAGTGAACGACCAGCGCGGCCAGGCGCTCGTGGAGCTCGCGCTCGTCCTTCCGGTGCTGCTCGTCCTCGCCTTCGCGATCACCGAGATCGCCGAGCTGGGGATCGCCCGCCTCGCACTGGCGCAGGGCGCGGCCG
>DATLEG010000235.1:0-4888 GCA_035525465.1 Saccharimonadales bacterium (SeqCode) | reverse complement strand
GTGCTCCTGATACGCCGGGCCGATCGCGTCGGGCCCGGCGCCGGAGCGGAGCAAGACCGCCCGCACCAGGGCCGCCCCGCCGACCTGCAGGACCCGCTCATCGGTCCGCGGGACCGGGGTCCCGGCGAAGAGGCGCGCCGCCACCGCGAGGTCGTCGTTGCTTGTCAGGCTGCTCAGATAGTCGCCAAGAGAACGAAGCTTCTCAAGCTTCTTCGACGTGGCCCGCACGGCGTCGGCTGTGCTTACCCAGTCGGCAAAGCGGCCGCTCATCTCTTCATTGTCGTCGTCCTCATCATCCTGCGGCTCCTGCGGTACGTCACCGACGGCCGTGGCATGAATCCCGCACACTGAGCGGGTCGTGGGTTGTTGTTTGACCAGCTGCATGCGTCTGTTGTTCTTCACCCTGTGGCGGGCGATCTTTGCGGCGCTCGTGGCGCTCGCCTTCGCCCGGATCGACGGGTATATCGAGCGCACTCCGCACCGTGATGCGATGACCGGTCGCGCCTGGCGCGCCTATCGCCGCGGCAAGGGCGCCGTTCGCCGCGGGACGCCGCCGGACGCCGGCACGATCATCGACACCGAGGGGAAGCCCAAGCTTTAAGCGGCCGGTGCGCTACCGATGCTCGGTGGCGGGAACAGCCGCACCGCGATGGTCGAGAGCGCGATCGAGACGACCGCCGCCGCGAGCACCGCGCTGAAGACGCCCCGGGTCAGTGCGCCCGCCGCGACCCCCAAGCCGAGCACGACGAAGCTGAATTCGCCGATCTGTCCCAGACCCACTCCCAGCTGGAGGGACCGCACTCGTAGGCCGGCGCCTGCGGCGAGGCCGGCGCTCACCACGGATTTGAGCGCGACGAGCGCCACCGCGAGCCCGAAGGCAGGCCAGTTCTCCGCGATAGCCACCGGATCGACGAGGCTGCCGATCGCGACGAAGAACAGCACCGCGAACAGGTCACGGAACGGGAGCACCTCGCGTCGGGCCTCCTGGGCTTTCGGGTCGGCGCCCAGTGCCAGGCCGGCGACGAACGCCGCGAGCGCGACCGGGACCCCGAAGGCGACTGCCCCGACCGCCGCCGTCACGAGAGCGACGGAGACCGCGACCACGAGGAAGGTATCGCCCTCCGCGCGGACGGCAGCGAGCAGCCGCGGCACGACGAAGACGTGGGCCGCCGTGGCAAGGGCGGCGAACGCCACCAGGCGCACGAGCGCCAGAACGACCCCGCCCGCGGCCGGGTCGAGGATCGCCGCGAGCAGGGCCACCGCGACGAGGCTGACCGCGTCCTGCAGGACCGCCCAGACGACCAGGGTGCGCCCGGTCCGATCGTCCAGCGTTCGCCTGCGGCTGCGACTCATGTTCACGATCACCACCGAGGACGACAGCGCGGTCGCAAGCCCGATGGTCAGCGCTCCTGGTAGCGACATCCCGAACGCGAGCGCGCTGGTGGAACCGATCGCGATACCGAGGATGACCTGGAGCGGCGCCGCGATGAGCAGGGCTCGCGGCTCGTCACGGCGCAGCGCGCGGACGTCGAGCTCGATGCCGACCTCGAACAACAGCAGGATGACGCCGACGTCGGCCAGGAGCTCCAGCTGCTGGCGCCCGACGACGAAGCCCGGGGTGAACGGGCCGGCGGCGAGCCCGACGAAGAGGTAGGCGATGATCGCCGGCAGGCCGAGGCGGCGCATGCCCGCACCGAGGACCGCCGCGACCAGGAGCACCGTGCCGAGCTCGAGGAGCGGCGTGGCGTCCGTCACCGGACAAGGCTACGCTCGGCCGATGCCCGGACGCATCGATGTGTTCCGCATCCCCACGCGCATCTCGTTCGGCCGCGGGGTCGCGCTCACCCTCGCCGACCCGCTCCGGCAGGTCGGCGCGACCAAGGTCCTGCTCGTGACCGACCCCGGCGTGGTGAAGGCCGGACTGGTCGCGCCACTCGAGGAACGTCTCCGCGAGGCGAAGATCCCCTACGAGATCTACGACGCGGTCGTGCCCGACCCGGGGGTCGGTGAGGTCCAGCGCTGCTACGAGCGGGCGAAGGAGTGCGGGGCCGACGCGTTCGTCGCCGTCGGCGGCGGCTCGGCGATCGACACCGCGAAGATGGCGGCGGTCCTCCTCACCAACGGCGGAACGGTCCTGGACTACATCGGCGCGGACAAGGTCCCCAAGCCTGGAGCCCCGGTCGTCGCGATCCCCACGACCGCCGGGACCGGCGCGGAGCTCACCATCAATTCGGTCATCGCCGATCCGGACCAGCACAAGAAGCTCGTGATCATCAGCCCGAACGCGACGGCGCTCTTCGCGCTCGAAGATCCCGAGATGACCGTCGGCCTGCCGCCCTTTCTCACCGCGATCACCGGGATGGACACCCTGGTCCACGCGATCGAGTCCTTCTGCTCGAAGAACAGCTACCGGATGACCGAGGTCCTGGCACTCGAAGCGATCCGTGATGCGGCCCGCGCGCTCCCCGCAGCGGTGAAGGACGGCAAGGATCTCGACGCGCGCGAGGCGATGATGCGCGCGGTGGTGACCGCGAGCCTCGCGTTCAGCAACACCCGCCTCGGGAACGTGCACGCGATGGCCCTCCCGCTCGGCGGGTGGTGCCACGTCGCGCACGGCACCGCGGTGGCGGTCCTGCTCCCGCGGGTCATGGACTTCAACCGGAGCGCCGCCCCGGACCGGTACGCCGCGGTGGGGGAGGCGCTCGGCACCACCAGGGACGCCAAGGCCGCCGTGGACCACATCTATCGCCTGAACGAGGAGATCGGCATCCCTGCCGGTCTGCGCGGCCTGGGCGTCGATGAGGGCGCGATCCCGAGCATGGCGAAGGATGCGATGCTCTCCGGCAACATCCTGGTGAATCCGCGCACGACGACCCAGCCCGATATCGAGGCGCTCTACACAGAGTCCCTGTGAGCACTGGCTGATGCCGGTCGCGATCTTCGATATGGACGGGGTGCTCTATCGCGGCGCGACGGTGCTGCCCTTTGCCCGCGAAACGCTTGCGCGACTCCGCGACGGGGGCTGGCAGGTGTTCTTTGCCACCAACAACTCCAGCGCGTCGCGCCAGGACTATGTGCGCCGGCTGACCACGATGGGCCTCGGTGGGGACGCCGAGCATGTCATCACCAGCGCGTACGCGACCGCGCACTACCTCGAGCGGCTCGACCCGATGCCCGCCGACGCGTACGTCGTCGGGGCCGATGGCCTGCGGAACGAGATCCGCGCGGTCGGGATCCCGGTGCGCTCCCGCGACGACCTCCCCGGGCTCGACCCGCCCGAGGAGGCGGCGCTGGACGGTCAGGCGAGCGCCGGCGCGATGCGCGCGTATCTGGTGGGGCTCACGCTTCCGCCGCCGCCGGATACGGTCGTCGTCGGCCTGGACCTGCACCTCACCTACGCCGCCCTCGCCGAGGCGCAGCGCGGGATCCTCGCCGGCGCGCGGTTCATCGCCTCGAACAAGGATCGGGCCTATCCGGTCGAGGGCCGGCTCCTGCCCGGTGCCGGGAGCATCGTCCGCGCGCTCGAGATCGCGACCGAGCGCGAGGCGGTCTGCATCGGGAAGCCGGAGCCGTGGCTGTTCGCCGAGGCGATCCGTCGCGCCGGGTCCGTGGTCGGGCCGGTCGTGGTCATCGGCGACGCGCCCGAGTACGACATCGTCGCGGCGCACAGGGTCGGGGCGACCGGGGTGCTCATCACCACCGGGCTCACCGAGGCCGACGCCGTGGCGCAGGCGACCGGCGAGGCGGTGCCGGACCACGTGATCGATTCGCTCGACCAGCTGTTCAGGCTGCCGGAGCTCGCGGGACTGTAGTCCGAACGGGCCGTGCTAGAGGTGCAGCCCGGCGGTGCGCATGATCCATGCGCCGGCATAGCCGAAGATGAAGCAGCCCGGGATCGTGAGCACCCAGGCGCTGACGATCCGGCCGGCGATGCCCCAGCGGACCGCGGAGAGGCGCCGCGTGGCGCCGACCCCGATGATCGCGCCCGAGATCGCGTGCGTGGTCGAGATCGGGATCCCGAGCCGGGTGGCGATCTCGATGATCCCCCCGGCGGTCGTCTCGGCGACGAACCCGTTCACCGGCTTGAGGAGCGTGATCCGCATGCCCATCGTCTTGATGATCCGGTAGCCGCCGGTCATCGTGCCGATCCCGATCGCGAGCGCACAGCTGATCTTCACCCAATCCGGGACGAATCCGGCCTTCTCGGCCCCGAGGAACCCCCCGGCAAAGAGCGCGAGGGAGATGATCCCCATCGTCTTCTGGCCGTCGTTCCCTCCGTGGGTGAAGGCCATCCAGGCGCTGGAAGCGATCTGGGCCTTGCCGAAGAAGCGGTTCACGAAGGTGTACGAGACGTCCTTGAGGAGCCAGTACAGACCGAGCATCAGGAGATAGCCGACGACGAGCGCGGCGGTCGGCGAGACGACGATCGCGCTGCTCGTCTTCTCGAGGCCGGGGACGATGATGACGCCCCAGCCGTGGACCGAGACCGCGGCGCCGATCATCGAGAAGATGAGCGCGTGGCTCGACGAGGTCGGGAGTGCCGCGTAGAAGGTGATGAGATCCCAGACGATCGCCGCGAGCAGGGCCGCGAGGACCAGGTCCTGGGTCACCTTGGTGCTGTCGACGATCCCCTTCGCCACGGTCGCCGCGACGGCGGTGCCCGCGAGGGCGCCGACGAGGTTGAGGACGCCCGCCATGATCGTGGCCTGGAGCGGCGTGAGGACGCGGGTGGCCACCACTGTGGCGATCGCGTTGGCGGCATCGTGGAAGCCGTTCACGAACTCGAAGGCGAGACCCAGGACGACGACGGCGATGACGATGATCGTGCCTGTCTCCATGGCTACTTGTGCTTCACCACGATGGTCTCGACGATGTTCGCCACGTCCTC
>DATLEG010000233.1:0-6538 GCA_035525465.1 Saccharimonadales bacterium (SeqCode) | reverse complement strand
GGGTTCGCCGCGCTCTCGACGGGGGCTGCGGGGGTCCCGCTCCGCTCCCGGCTCGATCTGGGGGAGGAGGCCCTCGGTCTGACCATGCCGGCCAGCCTTCGGGGCTCCCCGTATTACGCGGTCAAGCTCGTCTCGGTCGTCCCGGCGAACCCGGGCCGCGGACGCCCCCTGGTCACCGCCATGGTCCTCCTGTCTGACGCGGCGACCGGGGAAACGCTCGCGATCCTTGACGGGGAGGCGCTGACGGCCCTGCGGACCGGTGCCGCCGGGGGCCTCGCCGCCCGGCTGCTGGCGAGTCCGGACGCCCGGGTCGTCGCCCTCTTCGGGGCCGGCGCCCAGGCCCGCTCGCAGCTGCTGGCCCTTGCGGCGGTGCGGCCGGTCGCCGAGGTCCGGGTGGTCACCCGCGCACCGGAGCACGCCGTCGCGCTCCTGCAGTGGGCCGCGGGACGTCCCGAGCTTGCCGGCGTCCGCATCGAGGTCCGGGACCCTGCTGCGGCGGTGGCCGGAGCGCAGATCGTCGTCACCGCGACCTCCAGCCCCACGCCGGTCTTCGACGGAACGCTGCTCGGACCCGGGACGCACGTCACCGCGGTCGGCGCGTTCAGTCCGGACACCCGTGAGCTGGACGACGCGGCGATGCGCGGCGCGACGATCTTCGTCGACCAGCGCGACGGCGCCCTCGCCGAGGCGGGCGAGCTTCGTGGACTGCAGGCTGACGACGTGCGAGAGATCGGTGCGGTGGTCGCCGGCCTCGCGATCGGTCGGTCGACCCCCGCGGAACGCACGGTCTTCAAGAGCGTCGGCAACGCGATCCAGGATCTGGTCGTGGCAGCGGCGGTCTACGATCAGGCCCGCGTGCTCGGCCTGGGCGAACAGGTGGCGTTCCCGTGAGCGCACCCGTGAAACGACGCGTCGCCGCGATCCGCCGCCCAATGCCGATCCCACCGGCGGAGCGGAGCCGCAGCCGCCGCGTCCTCGCGCTGCTGGAGCGGGCGCATCCCGGCTGGGGACCCACGCTCGAGTTCGCCGATCCGCTCCAGCTCCTGGTCGCGACGATCCTCGCAGCGCAGGCCCGCGACGATCGGATCAATGAGGTGACCCGGACGGTGGTGTTCCCGAAGTACCGGACCGCGGCCGACTACGCCGGCGCGGATCTCGCGGTGCTGGAGCGTGAGCTGCGCCCGACCGGATTCTTCCGCCAGAAGGCCAAGGCGGTGATGGGCGCGGCCCAGGGCCTCGTGGACGATTTCGGCGGGGAGGTCCCCGCCGACATGGACTCGCTCGTCAGCCTCCACGGGGTCGGCCGGAAGACGGCGTCGATCGTCCTCGGTGCCGCCTTTGGCGTCCCCTCGATCGCCGTCGACCGTCACGTCGCGCGGACCGCCGCGCGCCTGGGCTTCACCAGGGAGACCGATCCGGACGGCATCGAGCAGGATCTGCGCCGCGCCTTCGCCGAGAAGGACTGGGTCAAGGCGACCTGGTGCCTGGTCCTGCACGGCCGCTCCGTCTGCACTCCGACCCCGCGCTGCCCGGAGTGTCCGGTCCTTGCGCTCTGTCCCTATAAGAAGAAGACGAAGACGGCCGCCGCCGCACCAAAGAGGCCGTCCCGGCGCTGAGCGGCCCCTAGCTGCGGGCGGTCAGCCGGCCGCCGGCCGCACCCGCGACCAGGAGCAGCGCGTCCCGCCCGATCGTTGCGGCGGTGTCGGTGACCAGGTCCACCGCGGGGGGCGGCCCGAGCGACCCGGTGGCCCCCTGAAGCAGGATGACGAGCACGGCCACGACGGTCCCCTGGAGGAGGCCGGCCGCGCCGGCGATCCGGCCGGCGATGGCGCCGCCGGCGGCGACGGCCAGCACCGAGAGCGGCAGTCCGCCGCCCAGCAGGCCGATCGCCGTGGCCGCGAGCGCGCCGGCGAGCACACCCGACCAGGAGACCCTCGGTGCGGAATGGTCCGGCCGGCGGTTCACCGCGAAAGCCTAGAAGGAACGCGAGCCGCCCAAAAAAAGACCGATCCGCTCAGGCCTAGAGCGGATCGGCGGGATCGCGAAAGGTGCCGGTCACGGAGATCGTTCGCGTTGATCGGTGACGCGTTCGTCACCTGGGGCAGAGCTACTTCTTCTTCTTGGTCGCTTTCTTGGCAGTGGTCTTCTTCGCTGCCTTCTTCTTCGCTGGCATTCGGATCACCTCCTCCTGGCCACGACTTGGTGGTAGTTAGACACACCAGCAAGCGGAATGTCAATACAGAAGCGGGTCAGTTGCTCTCCTGTCGCAACTTCAAGACGATCCGCTCGCGCAGCTCGACCGGGGCGCGGTCCTCGGTGCACGAGTCGTGGACATGCTTGAGGAAGCGCTCTTCGACGACAAAGTCGTCCTTGCAGTGACCGCAATGATCGAGGTGGGTGTTCACCGCGGCGATCTCCGCGGGCCCGAGCTCGCGATCCAGGAACGCGTACAGCTGCTCGACGCAGTCGGTGCAATCCATCCTTGTCCTCCGCTCCTCCTAGTCCGCCGGGCGGGGCATCGTGCGAACGGCGACGATGCCGCGCTCCTTCGCGACGTCGTACAGACGCTTCTGCAAAAATTTGCGGCCCCGATGCAGGCGGCTCATCACGGTACCGATCGGGATGTCGAGGGTCTCGGCGATCTCCTTATAGGAGAAGCCCTCGACGTCGAGGAGGACGGTCGTCCGGAACTTCTCTGGGAGCTCCTCCAGCGCCTGTTTCACTTCGCCCGACACGGTGTTGTCGACGATGATGGCCTCCGGGTCGGGAGACTCCGACGCTGGGGCGACATCGCGCATGCGGCGGTAGAGGATCGACTCGTCCACGTCATCGAGCTCGGTGCTCTGGGGCCGGACGGCCTTGCGCCGGTACTGGTTGATGAAGGTGTTCGTGAGGATCCGGAACAGCCAGGCCTTGAGATTCGTGCCCGGAGTGAACTGGTCGCGGAAGCGGAAGGCGCGGATGTAGGTCTCCTGGACCAGATCCTCCGCATCGGCCTCCGACCGGGTCATGCGAAGGCCGGTCCGGTACAGCGCGTCCAGGTAGGAGAGTGCGTCAGCCTCGAAGGAGTCGGTCGACACAGGTCCACTCTAGGTGAACGTGCGTGGCGTTCCGGCCATTCCGCCGACCGGATGCGGGACACTGGGGTCGTGGCCACGACGCTCCGCCGCCGGCTCGGGACGATCGCCCGTAGGCTCGCGCGAGCGCATGGCGCCGTGCCGGCGCCCCGGCGCCTCCCGCCACTCGACGAGCTCGTGTTGACGATCCTGTCCCAGAACACGAATGACACGAACCGCGACCGCGCCTACGCCGATCTCCGGCACGCGTTCCCGACCTGGGACGAGGTCGCCGACGCTCCGGTCCCGGCGATCGCCCGCGCGATCCGGAGCGGCGGGCTGGCACCGACGAAAGCGCCGCGCATCAGGCAGGTGTTGCGAGCGCTCCGTAGCGATGGCGTGCCGCTCGATGAGCGGACCCTTCGCGGTCTGGACGACGACGCGCTATGGGATTGGCTGGTCGGTCTTCCGGGGGTCGGGCCGAAGACGGCGGCCTGCGTCCTCTTGTTCTCACTGAACCGGCCGTTCTTTCCGGTCGACACCCATATCCATCGGATCGCGATCCGCCTCGGTCTCGTTCCACCGAACGCCACCGCCATCGCGACCCAGGCAGCGCTGCAGCGCGCGATCGCGCCGGCCGCCGTCTACCAGGCGCATATGGATCTCATCCGTCATGGGCGCCAGGTCTGCGTCGCGCGCCGCCCGCTGTGCTCGGTCTGCGCACTGGCGGATCTCTGCTCGCGGATCGGCGTGAGCGACGCCCGGTAGACCGACGATGACGAACGAGGTCCCGCTCGTTCGGTTTTACCGCTTTGTTGGTATTTCGCTCCTCCCGGCCCGACCATGCTGGGGGGCGGCGGTCCGAAAACTGCCGTGAAGCGCCTGGCGCGATTTGCGCCGGGAGGCAGCACTGATGACGCAGCCACAGGAACGGACCACCACCACGCGGAGTCACTACGTCGGCGTGTTCGATGATCGCGATGACGCCGAGCTCGCGGCTCGGGACCTTCGGGAAAAGGGATTCGCCGACGATCAGATCGGCTACGCCTGGCGCGATGACGCAGGAAAGACGCACGCCGAAGGGAACAAGGCCGGGAAGCTGGCGGCGTCCGGTGCCGGCACCGGCATCGTTCTCGGCGGGCTCATCGGAGCCGGGGCGGCGCTCCTCATTCCCGGCATCGGCCCGGTCATTTCTGGCGGCCTGCTCGCCACCGCGCTCGCCGGAGGAGCGACCGGCGCGGTCGCCGGGGCCGTAGCCGGCGGGGTCGCCGGGGCGCTCGTCGGCCTCGGTGTCCCCGAGGAAGAGGCGAAGTATTACGACCAGCAGTTCCGCGACGGCCGGACGCTCATGACCGTGCGCGCCGACGAGCGGTACGCGGACGCGGGGGACATCGTCCGTCGCCGTAAGGGCTACGACTACGAGACCCGCAACGATCGCCCGGTCCGTGAGAGCGAGCCGCAGGAGACTTCCCGCTAGGGATCAGCGGCCGATCGATGGTTCAAAAAGAGAGACCCGCCGGACGGCGGGTCTCTCTTTTTCTTCTCGCTCGATGTCCACGCGCGCTGAGGGGAACGGTCAGGGCTCGACGACCACGGTCGCCGTGAACAGCACGGCGAGCTGGATGCAGGCCTTCCCGCTCGGGCAGATCACCGTCCCCGTCGCCGTAACGTCCCGGGTGCCGGCGGCCGCGGCGGTCCAGATGGCCTGTGTGCCCCGGGGCAGCAGCTCGGTCGGGGTCCCCGCCCGGAGCACGACCCCGTCCGGCGGATCGACCCGCCAATCGAACTCCGTCCCGAGCGCGATCTCGACCCGGTCGCCCACCCGGACCCGGACGGTGCCCCGGTCGCTCGCCCGGGTCACGACGACCCCGCGCGGGCTCTCGCGGACCCCCTCGGACGGCCGGGGCGCGGATGCCGGCGACCCGCCGCACGCACTCACCAGAGTGGCCAGCAGGGCCGCGGCGAGAACGAGGGCTCTCACTACGGAGGAGACGCTCGGACGAGCGATCCGGTTCCCCACCTCGGTCAATGGATACCGGTGGTCGTGTGACCGGTCTGGAGACAGATCCGCCCCGGGCGCGGCTGCGTAGACCCCGGCGTGACGGACATCCGGATGTGGGGTCGCTCGCTGTTCGCGGTCCAGCGGATCGACCGCGCGAGCTGGGAGCGGCTGGACCTGGTGTCGCGTTGGCTCATCGTCGCGCGGGCCTCGGTCCTGGTGATCACCTTCATCTCCGCGTCGATCGCCGGCCTCCTCGCGATCCGCGCCGGCCGGTTCGATCCGCTGCTGTGGATCCTCGCGACCCTGGCGCTCGTGCTCGCGCACGCGACGAACAACCTGGTGAACGACCTCACCGACCATCTCAAGGGTGTCGACAAGAACAACTACTTTCGCGCGATCTACGGTCTCCACGCCCTCGAGCACAAGCTGCTCACGCTGCGCGGGCTGGTCGGCTACGCGGCCTTCAGCGGCATCATCGCGATCGTCATCGGGGTGTCTCTCGTCGCGGCCCGCGGACCGTTCGCCTTCGCGCTCCTGATGGCCGGCGTCGCCTTCGTCCTGTTCTACACCTGGCCGCTCAAGTACATCGGCCTCGGCGAGCTGGCGGTGTTCCTGGTCTGGGGCCCGCTCATGATCGGCGGCACGTATTTCATCGTGACCGGCCTTTGGGACTGGAACGTGGTGCTCATCGGCCTGCCCTACGCGCTCGGCACGACCACGGTCATCTTTGGCAAGCACATCGACAAGCTCGAGGATGACCGGACCAGGGGCATCCACACCCTGCCCGTCATCATCGGAGAGCGCCTCGCTCGCGGGATCCTCGTCGCCATGGTCGTGCTCATGTATGCCCTGGTCGTGTACCTCATCGCCGTCCGGCTCGTCGGTCCCGCCCTGCTGGTCGTCTTCTTCGCCGTGCCCAAAGCGCGCGCCGCGCTCGCGCTCTATCTGAAGCCACGCCCACGCGAACGTCCCCAGAGCTGGCCGGCAGTGGTCTGGCCGCTCTACTTCGTCCGCATGGCGTTCGCCCACAACCGGCGGTACGGCCTGCTGTTCCTCGCGGGGCTCGCGGTTGACGTCACGATCGGCCTGTTGCTCCGGAGCTAGCGCAGCATCAGTGCCCACCAGAAGACGGCTGGGCTGACGCGAATCCCTGCCGATCCATCACCCCCCAGTCGCGCCGCTTGCGCAGGAACCCCGCCAGGCCGCTAAGCCGCCAGATGACGGTGAGCTGGCGATAGCCGAAGACCTCCAGTAGCGCCAGCCCGATCAGCCAGATCCGCTCGCTGATGCGCGAGTACCGTCGATACGCGAGCTCTTCCAAGAGGACGGCGGCAAGGGTGAGGAGGAGTCCGTACCCGTACGAGAGGAGGAAGATCAGCATCGCGAAGGGGACGTCGATGACGCCGAGCACCAGGCCGACCGCCACGGCCCCGATGCCCAATGCCTCGAGGATCGGGGCGAACAGCTCGATGAACAGAAA
>DATLEG010000229.1:0-2427 GCA_035525465.1 Saccharimonadales bacterium (SeqCode) | reverse complement strand
GTCCCTCGCGGTCTGGGAGTCCGGCGTGTATCTCACCACCGGCCTTGTGCCGGAGCGCCTCGGATCGGCCCACCGCGTCATCGCGCCGTATCAAGCGTTCGCGACCGCCGACGGGCATGTCGTCCTCGGCGCGACGACCCCCGCGGCCTGGCAGACGCTGCGGGCACTCATCGGGCCGGAACGGCTGCCGGACGACGATCCCCGCTGGCGTGACCCGGCAAGCCGGCGCGCGCACGCCGGCGAGCTTGCCGCCATCATCGAGGCCGTGACGAGGACCCGTACGACCGAGGCGTGGATCGCCGACCTCGAAACCGCCCGGATCCCCTGTGGCCGGCTGAACGACTACGCCCAGGTGTTCGCCGATCCCCACCTCGAAGCGCGCGGATTGTTCGTCGATCTGCCACACCCCGCGCTCGGGACGGTGCGCGCGATCGGCTCGCCCGTCCACATGAGCGGGACGCCGCCGGTGATGCGCAGCGCCGCTCCGGGCCTCGGGGAGCACACCCGCGCGGTCCTCGCCGAGGCCGGACTTTCCGCCAGCGACATCGACACCCTCTTCGCCAGCGGAGCCGCGCGATGACCGCGGGGTCCCAGATCCTGCGCGAGCAGCGGGGGGAGGTGGCCTGGGTCACCTTCGACCGTCCGGAGGCCCGCAACGCCTTCACCTATGACATGTACACCCACCTGGCCGAGCTCTGCGGTGAGCTCGCGGCGGATGCGGCGACCCGGGTCATCGTGTTCCAGGGTCGCGGGGACGACGCATTCGTGTCCGGCAGCGATATCCGGCGGGTCGGGGAGATCCGGACCCGCGACGACGCCCTCTCCTATGAGCGGCACATCGAACAGGCGATCGGCGGGGTCGAGCGGATCCCCAAGCCGACGATCGCGCTCATCCGCGGCGTGGCGACCGGCGGCGGCGCCGCGATCGCGCTGGCCTGCGACCTGCGCGTCGCGGCCGACAACGCCCGGTTCGGCGTGCCGATCGCCCGAACGATCGGAAATACGATGTCCCTCCGGAACCTCGCGCGGATGGTCGAGGTCGTCGGTCCGGCCCTGACGAAGGATCTCCTCTTCACCGCGCGACTGGCCGGTGCCGACGAGGCGCTCCGCGCCGGCGCGTTCAGCGAGGTGATCCCGCTCGCCGGCATCGAAGAGCGGGTGACCACGCTCGCGGCGCAGATCGCCGGGAACGCCCCGCTCACGGTCCGAGCGACCAAGCTCGGGGTGCTGCGGATCATCGAGGCGGCCCGCGAGCGGATCGGCGCGGGCGAGGACATCGTGGAGCTCGCCTACACCTCGGCCGATTTCCAGGAGGGCGTCGCGGCGTTCCTGGAGAAACGCCGGCCGGCCTGGACCGGCCGCTAGGGCGTTACGGCGCGGCGTTGTCCTTCGCGGCCTTGCGGGCCACCCCGTCGGCCCGCGCGGCCGCGGCGACCGCCTTCGCGATGGCCGGGACCACGGCGGTGTCGAACACGCTGGGCAGGATGTACTCCGCGGAGCGCAGCTCTGGCGGGACCGCGGCGGCAAGCGCGTCGGCCGCGGCGAGGACCATGTTCGACGTCACCGAGCTCGCCCGGGCGTCGAGCAGGCCGCGGAAGATCCCGGGGAAGGCAAGCACGTTGTTCACCTGGTTCGGATAGTCGCTGCGGCCGGTCGCCATGATGTCGACCTTGTCGGCGACGGTCACCGGATCGATCTCCGGCTCGGGGTTCGCGAGAGCGAAGACGATCCGCGGGTGACCCATCGTCTCGACCATGTCCACCGTCACCAATCGCGGCCCCGACAGACCGATGAGGACGTTCGCATCGCGCAGGACCTCGGCGAGGCCGCGGGTCGCGCCGGTCGCCCCGAGCTCTTCGGCGAGCGCGCGCTTCTCGTCGTTCAGATCGGTCCGGCTCGTGGTGATCGTTCCGGCCCGATCGGCCACGGTGACCACCCCCGCACCGGCGGTCCGTAGCAGCCGCGCCGTCGCCGTACCTGCCGCGCCGGCGCCAAGGACCACCACCCGCAGTGACGCGAGGTCCGAGCCGCACACCGCCGCGGCGTTCCGCAATGCGGCGAGCACCACCACCGCGGTGCCGTGCTGGTCGTCGTGGAAGACCGGGATGTCGAGACGAGCCCGGAGCTGACGCTCGATCTCGAAGCAGGCCGGCGCGGAGATGTCCTCGAGGTGGATGCCGCCGAAGGTGGGCGCGATCCGCACCACCGTCTCCACGAACTCGTCGACGTCCTCGGTGTCGACCAGGATCGGGGTCGCGCTGATGCCCGCGCACTGGCGGTAGAAGATCGCCTTGCCCTCCATCACCGGCATGGAGGCGACGGGCCCGATGTTGCCCAGCCCGAGCACGCGCGTGCCGTTGGTGACGATGGCGACGCTGCGCCCGATCGTCGTGTACCGGGCGGCCAGCTCGGGCTGCGCGGCGATCG
>DATLEG010000211.1:0-12576 GCA_035525465.1 Saccharimonadales bacterium (SeqCode) | reverse complement strand
CCGCCTATGGTGCCGGCACGCCGACCCCGACCCCGACCCCGACGCCGACCCCCACGCCGCCACCGCCGGCCGCGTTCGACCCGGCCAAGGTGGTCGTGAATGAATTCATGATGGCCCCGAACGTCTCGGGGACCCAGGAGTGGATCGAGCTCTACAACCCGCAGACCGTCGGCGGCGACATCGGTGGGCTCTATCTCGATGACCTGGCCGGCGGAGGAGGCGCGCCCAAGCTCATCCCGGCCGGCACCACGATCGCCGCCAAGGGCTACTACGTCATGAGCTTCGCGTCCGGATACCTCAACAACACCGGCACCGAGTCGGTCCGGTACCTGAAGATCGTGGGCGGGGTCGAGACCGTCTACGACACCTACAGCTACAACCTCACCGCCACCCAGTACGACAAGGTCTTCCACCGTCAGGGCGACGGTGGGGCCTGGTGCAACACGATCTCCTCCAACGTCACCAAGGGCACCGCGAACCCGGCGACCTGCCCCTGATCCGTTCCTTCTCCGCGCTCGTGCTCGCGGCAGCCCTGGGCCTGGCGGCCCAGGGCTGCGCCGCGAGCGCGCCCGGCCCGATCGTCCTGGTCAGCGGGCGTGACGATCACGGCCTGGTCCAGCGCGCCGCGGTGGGTCTCCAGCGCACTCCCGACGACCTGACCTTCACCGGAAGCGTGCCGGACGGGACCTTCGTCCGGGTGCTCGGCCAGCGTGGTCAGTGGCTCGAGGTCCGATCCTTCACCTCCCCGCCCGAGCAGGGTTGGGTGAACGACTTCTCCCTGCGCAACGTCGCCGTCCGGACCGACAGCCTGGTCCAGGTGCGATTCCTCGACGCCAGGGTCCGCGACGGCGGGCTGGCGATCCTGGTGCGACCGGCGTCCGATGCCTCGGCGCCGGGGGACTGGGTACCCGCGGCACGGCTGCGGGAGGTCGGCGCGCGCCCGTAGCCCGCCGATCCATTTCCCGAACATTGACCGCGCGTTTACCGCCTGTTGACCCCCGGCGTGCTCTGCTGAGGCACGGCGAAAATGCGTTCCGGGGGGTACGTAATGCGTCGGCCGATCCTCGCGCTCGCGCTGCTCGCGATCCTCCTCGCTCCGCTTGGGCTCGGGAGGACAGCCAGCGCGGAGTCGATCCTGGAGTCCACGCTCGAGCTCCTCGATACGAAGATGGACTTCACTGTGGCGGGGACCGGGAACGCCGACTACTTCGTCGATCTCAGCGCGGTGAACCCGAACTTCTTCGCGAACCACTACACCGTCCTCGACGCGAAGCTCAGCTATGACCTCTCGCAGGTCGTGAACAAAAGCTGCCCGCCCAACCTCACCCTCATCCGCTCCGACGCGCTACGCACCAACGGCCCGCGGATCCGCCGGAGCTCGGAGGACAACGTGCCGATCCAGCGCGTTGCGATCGCTCAGCCGTACGACCGCTTTTTCAAGCTGCAGATCCGGCGTGACAGCACCGGAGTCTCCACCAGCGGGCCCTGCGTGACGCTCTCCAACCTGTCGGTGCCGTACACCCTGCGGGTCACGCTGTACGCGAGCAATCCCGCGGGCACCGGCAACTACAGCTTCACGCAGCAGCACCTGCCGGTGAAGGGCGACGGAGAGCCGTCGATCGCCGTTGACCGCCTCCACGGGGATCTCGTCTATATCTCGGCTCCCACCGGCGGGCCCGCGGCGCTCGGCGGCAACGCCGGCGGCGTGGATTTCTGGCGTTCCCTCGACGGCGGGACGACCTTCAGCTACTCGCAGCCAGTCTTCGGCAACGCGAACGGCGGCTTCGACTCCCACGTCGCCGTCGCCGCGAACGGGGACGTCTACCTCGCCGACCTGGCCGCGGTCGCGATCGATCTGGGGGTGAGCCACGACCGCGGCGCGACCTTCAGCGCGCTTCCGCCCGCCGGCGTCGATTCCGACCGCCAGTGGCTGGCGACCTACACCCCGGCCGGTGCACCGGCGCCGACCAAGGTGTTCGTGAGCTACCACGACATCAATGTCGACAATCTTCCCTACGAATGCATCGTTACGCCAGTGGTCAGCCAGCTCGCCTGCAACCCGATGGTCACGGACCCGCTGGTCGCGGCGAAGGCGACCGGGAATACGGTCATCGGCAACCAGGTCTTCGACTCGCGAGGCACCGTCTACGCGGTCTTCGGATCCCCGTCGTTGCCGACCGGTGGCGCACCGTCGCCGCTCGGGGACATCTACCTCGCACGTTCGGCCGACGGCATTCTCTTCACCAACAAGCGCATCTACACCGCGCCCAGCGGCTACGACATCGCCGGGCTCTTCCCGATCATCGCCGCCGATGCCTCGGACAACCTCTTCGTCGTCTGGTCCGAGCGCCGGTCGCCGTACTTCGATGCCGTCGTGCGACTGTCGATCTCGACCGATCACGGCGACACCTGGTCCGCGCCGCAGACGTTGTCCGGGACGGGTTCGGCGCTCCTTCCCTGGATCACCGCGGGGAAGACCGGCCAGGTCGACGTCGTCTGGGTGGGCTCGACCACAAGGTCATCGAACGATCCGACCGCTGACTGGTACGTCTACATGGCCCAATCGCAGAACGCGCTGGGCGGCAAATTCTCGGTCTCGCGCGTCACGTCGCAGCCGGTCCGGTACGGCAGCATCTGCCTCTCCGGCCTCGGCTGCTCGACCGCCGGCGACGACGGCCGGATCCTGCTGGACTTCATCTCGGTGGACTACGACTCGCACTACAACGCCGTGATGACCTTCGCCAACAGCGGGCCGGAAGGCCCGAGCGACGATCCCCGGGAGGTCTACACCGACTTCGCCAAGCAGCGGAGCGGTACGACCATCGGGCAATGACGCTGCGCGTACCCCCCGCGGTCCCCGGACCGGCCCGTCAAACGGGCCGGTCCCGGGGGCCGTACCCGGCGGCCGGACCGCTACTCGAAGCCGTAGGCGTACACCCGGTCGATCGGCATCCAATAGGTGATCCGCTCCTCCAGGCCGAACCGCTCCATGCTCTTCTTCGCGGCGACGGCGCCGGTGTAGCGGACCGCGAGGCGGTGGATATCGGGGTGCGCGACCTGTGGGTCGCGGATCTCGCGGACCCGTCCGGTCACCCGCACGTACCGGTACTCGCCGCCGACGAGGAGCGAGACCCGCGGGTCGTCGCGCAGATACCGCTCCTTCGCGCGGCCGGCCTTGGTGTTGAACATGATCTCCTCACCCTCGAGCAGGTACCACATGACCGATTGCTGCGGCAGCCCGGCGGGTCCGACCGTCGCGAGCACGGCAAAATGCGGCTCGCCCAGGAACGCGCGGACCTGGGCCGTCAGCAGCGTCAGCGGAACATATCCCGCTCCGCCGGCCGCACGTAGTCCTGCGCGGTCTCACCGGCGGCGCCGAGCTCGAGACCCCGGACGACCGCCGCGGGACGGCGGTCGAGCTTGCCCATGACGAGCTCGCTCGCCGCCGCCAGCTCGTCGGCGACCGCGATCTCGGTGACCTTCAGCTCGTACCCCTCGGGATCGAAGGTGCCGGCGTACCGGCGGAGGGCCGGGAGTCCGCTGATCCCGATCGCGACGTTGAGATGCCCCTCACGCCACGCGCGGCCGAAGGTGTCGGTGACGATGACCGGGACATCCACGCCGGTCGCGGCAGCGAGCGCCGCCCGGAGCCGCGACGCGGACGCGTCGGGGTCGACCGGGAGCAGCACGACCGTATCCGCGGCGCCCGCGTTGCTCTGATCGACCCCCGCGTTCGCGCAGACGAAGCCATGATGCGTTTCCACGATGAGCACCCCGCGCGACCACCGCACGATCCTCCGGGTCTCCCCCAGCACGATCTCGAGGAGCTGCGCGTCGCGGCCTGACTCCGCGGCCATCGCCAGGGCCCGGGCACCGGGGATCACCGCGGAGATCCGGCAGATCCGCCCCTCGGCCTTCGAGACGACCTTCTGGGCGACCGCCACGATGTCCCCCGGACGCAGCCGTTCGCCGGCGGCTTCCAGCGCGCCGACAAGCAGCGCCGCGAGGTCATCGCCGGGGTGGACTTCGGGGATCCCGTCGACCGGGATGAGCTGGATGGTCCCCATCGCTTCAAGTGTCGCCGATAGGATGAGCCGATGCTTCCCTCCGTCCGTCGCGGCGCGAGCGTTCGCCACCGGCGGCGCGGATGAGCGCCGATCTGCTCGCCACCGCCAGGGTCGCGCATCTGGCGACCGTGAGCGCCGACGGCCGCCCGCACGTCATCCCGATCTGCTTCGCCTGGGTGCCGCCGGTCCTCTACAGCGCGATCGACGGCAAGCCGAAGCGGCGGTCGACCCTCCGCCGGCTCCGGAACATCGTGGACACAGGCCGGGCGGCGGTCGTGGTGGACTCCTGGAATGAGGACTGGAGCAAGCTCGCCTACGTGCTCGTCGAGGGACCTGCCGCGATCCTCGCCGATGGCATCGAGCGGGATGAGGCGCTCCTCCTGCTCACCGCGAAGTATCCGCAGTACGATGACCTGCCGCTGGTCGACAACATCGTCATCCGCGTGACGACGGATCGGCAGGTCGTCTGGAGCGGAGCCGCCGGGCCGGACGCTCCTCTGGACCGCACCTAGACTCCGCGACCATGGAGTTCGCGTTCACCTTGAAGCCGGACCACCCGCTGGACCGGATCGTGTCCCTCACCCGCCTTGCGGAAGGCTGCGGGTTCGCGCAGGGCTGGCTCTTCGACAGCCATGTCCTCTGGAAGGAGCCGTACGTGCTCCTCACGCTCATGGCCCAGAACAGCACGCGCCTGCGGCTTGGCACTTGCGTGACCAATCCCGCGACCCGCGAGCCCTCGGTGACCGCCAGCGCGCTCGCGGTGCTGCAGCTGCTCTCGAAGGGGCGGATGGATCTCGGCATCGGGCGCGGCGATTCAGCGCGACGCGTCCTGGGCAAACCTCCGACGACCCTCGCCACGCTCGAAGAGGCGACGAACGTCATCCGCGATCTCTGCGAGGGCCGTCCCGCGCGATACGAGGGGACCGAGCTGCGCCTCGACTGGGCACCGCCCCACAGGCTTCCGGTCTGGATCGCCGGCTACGGGCCGAAGGCCCTCGCGCTCACGGCGAGGATCGCCGACGGCGCGGTGATCCAGATCGCCGACCCCAGCCTCGTCGGCTGGTGCGTCGGTCTGCTGCGTGACGGGGCCCGCGCTGCCGGCCGCGACCCGAACGAGATCCGCGTCATGTGCGCCGCCCCGGCGCACATCGGTCCCAAGGCCGCCGTCCGGGAGCGGGTCCGCTGGTTCCCCGCTCTGGTCAGCAACCACGTCGTCGACCTGGTGAAGCGCTACGGGGAGCAGGGGCTGCCGGCCGATCTGACGTCGTACGTCCGGGATCGTCCGGGCTATGACTACCGGCACCATGCCGAATCCGGATCGAGCAATGCGGGCTTCGTCGACGACGCCTCGGTCGACCGTTTCTGCGTGATCGGCGAGATCGAGGAGCACATCGCGAAGCTCCGGATCCTCGCCGCCGCGGGTGTCTCGCAATTCAACATCTACCTCATGAGCGGCGAAGAGGAACGCATCCTCGAGCTCTACGGCGAGCAAATCATCCCCGCCCTGGGCGACCTCACCGCCGGATCGCTCGCCTGAGCCGGCACATCGTCGGCGTCGGGGGCCAGCAGCTGGAGCACCCCGCCATTCCGGCGTACGTTCTGGAGCTCGCCGGCGCTCCCCGCCCGCGGGCCCTGTTCATCCCGACCGCGGCGGGCGACGACCCGGCAGCGATCGAGCGCTTCGAGACCGCGTACGGCGCGGACCGCTGCGAGCGGGACGTGCTGCGCCTTTTCGGCCGCGACGACGACCTCGCCACGCCGATCGCCGCGGCCGACGTGATCGTGGTCTCCGGCGGGAGCACCCTGAACCTGCTGGCGCTATGGCGGCTGCACGGCGTCGTCGACCTCATCCGTGCGGCCTACGAGCGCGGCGCGGTGCTCACCGGTGCATCGGCCGGCTGCATCTGCTGGTTCGCCGACGGCATCACCGATTCCTACGGCCCGACCCTTCGCCCGCTCGGCGACGGGCTGGGCTGGCTCGCCGGCAGCGCCTGCCCCCACTACGACGGCGAGCCCACCCGCCGCCCGACCTACCTCGACGCGATGAAGAACGGCCGGATCACCCCCGGCTACGCGATCGACGACGCGGTCGCCCTGCATTTCGAAGATGAGCGATTCGTCGAAGCGGTGAGCCCCCGCCCCAACGGCCGCGCCTTCCGCGTGGACCACGACGGCGAGCATCCCCTGCCGGTGCGCCTGATCGGCTGACCGGCGCGTCCGCGACCCAGAGCGAGTGCACGGACGGCGGGACGCATGACCGCGGCGCACCGCCTGCGACGCCCTGCCAGCAAGCAGCGCTCTGAAGAGGGGGGTGGGGTGGTTCGCTGAGCGAAGAGTCGGCCGGTAGGCGCGCGCCGTCGAGCGATGACGCACCTGACCGACCGAGCTCAGCGGACCGCCCCACCCCCCGACGCACGTACATCGCGTCCTATGACTGTGATCAGACGAGCCGCCCGGCAGCCCGACGCACGCGCAGCGTCCTAAGGAGTGATCAGGCGACCGCTGCCTCGAGCTTCGGCCGGACCTCGGTCGCGATCCGCTCGATGGTCTCCCGGTCGAACGGGGCGTGAACGTAGAGGATGAAGCCGCGCGCCCCGCCGTTCCAGCGATCCAGGAGATCGCCGACGAGCGCGTCGACCGTGTGGATGGCGTTCATCTCGACCGGCTCCGTATTCCCGCCGCGCTCGCCGACGCGGTCCAGGTGCGCCCGCACATCTTCCACCCGATCGCGCAGGATGACGTTCGGCCGGACCGTCGTGAGCGGTGTGATCTCTTCGGGATCGCGTCCGACCTCGGCGCAATGCGCGCGCAGGACCTCCATCTTGTGGGCAAAGACGTCCGGCGGCCCATGGCCATGCCAGAAGTCGGCGTACCGGGCGACGGTCCGGAGGGTGCGACGCTCGCCTCCGCCGCCGATGAGGAGCGGGAGACGTGCCTGGAGCGGCTTCGGCGCGCAGACCGCATCGGTCAGCTGGTAATACTTCCCGGCCATCGTCGCGCTCGGCTGGTCGAGGAGCATCCGGATCCCCTTCGCCGCCTCGTTCATCCGTCCGAGGCGCTCCCCGACCGTGTAGAACGGGATCCCGTACATCGCGTGCTCGGCCTCGTGCCACGCCGCGCCGAGGCCGAGCATCGCCCGGCCTCCGCTCACGTGATCGAGCGTCGCGACCATGTTCGCGAGCACCGCCGGGTGCCGGTAGGTATTTCCCGTGACCAGGGTGCCCAGACGCACCCGCGTGGTCGCCACGGACCAGGCGGCCAGGAGCTCCCAGGCTTCGTAGATCGGCCCGGTCACATCTCCCTGGAGGGGAACGAAATGGTCCCAGGTCCAGAGCGAGTCGTACCCGAGACGATCGACCAGCTCCGCGGCCTCACGAAGCTCGGGCCAGGTGGTGTGCTGCGCCGGAAGATTGATCCCCCAGTGCGGTCGCGGACGCGCGGACCCGGCTATCCGAGGTTCCCCGTCGCGGCGTAGCGGTCGGCGATCTCGAGCGCCTCGTCGATCGCCCGGACGCCGATCTCCAGCTCCTCGGGGCTCACCACGAGCGGCGGCGCGACGAAGAGCATGTTCCAGCGGCAGAACAGGTAGACGTTACGGTCCATGAGCGCCTTCTTCAGTGCGTTCGCGAGCGCGCTCGAGGGACCGTTCCACCGCTCCAGGGCTTCCTTGGTGCCGCGATCCTTCACCAGCTCGATGCCCCAGAACAGGCCGCGGCCGCGTACATCGCCGATGGACGGGTGCTTCGCCGCCAGCGCCTTCAGCTGCGCGCCCAGCTGGTCGCCCATTTGGGCGCCATGCGTGATCACGCCGTCGTCGCGATAGGCGTCGATCGTCGCGATCCCGGCGGCGCAGGCAAGCGCGTGACCGCTATAGGTGAGGCCGCCCCAGTAGACGTGGTCCTCGAAGTGCTTCGCCAGTCGCTCGTTCACCATCGCGCCACCGAGCGGCACGTAGCCGCTCGTCACGCCCTTGGCAAAGGTCATGATGTCTGGCACCACGTTCCAGTGCTCCGCCGCGAACCAGGTGCCCGTGCGTCCGAAGCCGGTCATCACCTCATCGAACGCGAGGAGGATCCCGTATCGGTCGCAGAGCGTGCGCAGGCCCGGGAGGAAGCCGTCGGGCGGGACGAGCAGACCGGAGGTGCCGACGATCGGCTCGAGGAGGATCGCCGCGACCTGCTCGGGGCCTTCGTACCAGATGACCTCTTCGACGTGCGCGAGGGCCTTCTGGGCATCATCACCGAAGAGCGAGCGATACGGATCCGGATTCAGGAAGTGGACGACACCGCCGATCCCGGGCTCGTTCGCCCATCGTCGGTTGTCGCCGCCCAGGCTCATCGCCCCCTGGGTCTGGCCGTGGAAGCTCCGCCACTGGGTGAGGATCTTGTGGCGGCCGGTGTAGAGGCGGGCAAGCTTGATCGCGTTCTCGTTGGCCTCGGTGCCGCCGGTCGTGAACAGCGTCTTGGTGAGGTCACCCGGCGCGATCTCGGCGAGCTTGTCGGCGAGCGTGGCCTGGGCCTCGGTCGTGAATGCCGGAGACACGTAGCAGAGGGTCTCCGCCTGCCGCTGGATCGCGCGCACGACCTTCGCGTAGCCGTGGCCGAGATTCGAGTTCACCAGCTGTGAGCTGAAGTCGAGGATGCGTCGCTCGCCGGAGTGCAGCCAGCAGCCCTCCGCGCCGGTGATCGGAAGCGGCGACGCCGAGGCCTGCGCCGACCAGTTCACGAGGACGTGGGCCCGCGTGTCCCGGGCGATCCCGGCTGGGTCGGTCGGCCGCTCGGTCTGCACTGCCATCGGTCGGGTGACTATACCCTTGAGCCGACCCGCCGCCCCACAAAAGGAGTGTCCCATGACCGCGTCAGCGACCGTTCCGGCCGGCATCCCGTTCGGTCTGCAGCTGCACCCGCAGTACACGACCTGGGACGAGATGGAGTCCGCCGCCCGCCTGGTCGAGGACACCGGGTGGGATGTCCTGATGACCTGGGACCACTTCGTGCCGCTCGTCGGCGACGTCACCGGGCCGAATTTCGAAGGCTGGCAGGTCCTCGCGGCGTTCGCGGCGATCACCAAGCGGGTCCAGATCGCGATGCTCGTGACCGGGAACACCTACCGGCACCCGGCGGTGCTCGCGAACATGGCCTCGACCCTGGACCACATCAGCCACGGCCGGGCGGTGCTCGGCATCGGCGCGGCCTGGAACGAGCACGAGCACAACATGTACGGCATCCCGTTCGACACCCCGGGCATCCGCCTGGCGAAGCTCGCCGAGGCGGCAAAGATCATCCGCGGGCTCCTCGACGAGGGGACCGTGGCCTTTGCCGGGAAGCATTACCAGCTCACGAACGCGACCCTCGGCACGCGGCCGGTGCAGCAGCGGCTGCCGATCCTGATCGGGGGCGGTGGCGAGCAGAAGACCCTTCGGATCACCGCCCGATACGCCGACTGGTGGCACGGCTTCGGCGACGCCGCAGTGCTCCGCCACAAGCTCGAGGTCCTGCGCAGGCACTGCGACGAGGTCGGGCGCGACGTGGGGACGATCATGCCGACGGCCGGGGGCAGCATCTTCGTCACCGACGAGAAGAACGCGATCGACGCCCGGGTCCGGGCGCTGATGGCGCGCAACCGTGCGGAGAAGGTGAATCCGATCGCCAATGCCGGCACGCCGGACGAGATCGCGGCACGCCTGGTGACCCTCTACAAGGCGGGGATCCGCGGCTTCCTGTTCGGGATGACGCCGCCCTACGACCACGCGACGATCGAGCGGGTGATGACCGAGGTGAAGCCGCGCTTCCTGGACCGCCTCGCCGGCTGACCCGTGCCCTTGACCCCTGCCTCACTATCACGCGGTGGACGTCGCGCGGATCGCGGACTACCTGGGGGAGAACCCGGTCTTCGCCTGCTTGGGCGGACCCGATCGGGCCGCGGTCGCCGCCCGGATGCGTCCGCGGCAGTTCGCGAGGGACGAGATCGTCTTCCACCGCGACGACCCGGCGGGACACGTGTTCCTCATCGCGGCCGGCACGGTGAAGATCTCGATCCCGGATGAAAGCGGACACGAGGTGCTGGTCGCCCTGGAGCGGGGTGGCGACGTGTTCGGAGAGCTCGCGCTCTTCGATGACAGCCCCCGATCGGCGACGGTGACCGCGATCACCGAGACCTTTGCCCTCGCCCTCTCGCGTACGGACTTCATCGGGGTCCTTGAGCGGAACCCGGAAGCGATGCGGAAGATGCTGGCCCTGCTCGCGCGGATGGTCCGGCGCAGTACCGGACACGTGGAGGACCTCGTCTTCCTCGATCTGTCCGGCCGGGTGGCCAAGTGCCTGCTCGACCTGGCGGACGCGGCGGGCACCGAGCAGGTCGACCTCACCCAGGAGGACCTGGGAGCGTTCGTCGGCGCGACCCGCGTCTCGGTGAACCGGGTCCTCGCCGACCTCGAGCGGCGCGGGGCGATCACCGTCAGCCGCCGCCACATCGGCCTCGCCGACCGCGACCTGCTCCGGAGCGAGATCCGGCGCTGACCCCGAACGTCGGGAAATGAGAAGAGCGGCCTCCCAAGGAGGCCGCTCTTCGAGCGTCGATGGTGCGGGGATCTTCCGGGGCTAGCCCCAGCTGTGCGAGTTGCCGGCGTCGTCGGTGTTCGAGAGCGCGTCGCCGGAGCTGTGGGCGTCGCTCGTGTCGAGGGAGCCCGGGTCGATGACATTCTGGCCGAGATCCGCGTTTCCGCCGGCCTCGGCGTTCACGGTGCCGTCGCCGTGGCCCGCGACGCCGTAGCGTCCGGCCTCGTCGGCGGTGATGAACGCGTCGCCGTAGCGGTCGCCGCCATCGGAGCTCGCCGCGACGGAGGTGGTGCCGGACGGCGCGTCGTCGTAGCGGTCACCGAACGTCGTGTTCGAGTCGTTGACCAAGGTGCCGGTGTCGGCCGGAGCGTCGTCGTGCAGGGCACGGGTGCCGGCGGTGTCGCCGCTGATGAAGGTGCCGGTGTCGGCCGGAGCGTCGTCGTGCAGGGCACGGCTACCGGCGGAGTCGGTGCCGCGGTTCATGTCGTGGGCGATGCCGTCGCTGTTGCCATCGGAGACGGCGGCCTGGCCGTCGGCCCGGCTGTCGTCGACCGCAAGGCGAGCGCTGGTCGGGTCGCCGACGATCCCGTCACGGGCGCCATCGGCGTCACCGAACCGCGCCGCGTCGTGGGCCACGCCGTCCGAGCCGCCGTCGGAGATCAGGGCCTGGCCATCGGACCGGCCGACATCGCTGAGCGCGTTCTGGCCGCCGGCCGCGCCACCGTCGGGAAGGGCGGTCGAGCCGCTGGTGTTGAGGTCGCTCACCGTGGACGACCGGCTGACCGAGCCGAGCGCGTCGCCGAGCGCGAAGGTCTTGCTGAGCCGCTGGTCGACCCCGAGGGAGCTGAGCTTCGTCGGGTCGCCGCCGCGGATCGCCGCCACCTCATCGGAGGTCAGGTCGAAGCCGCGGAGTGCCGCGGTCGGGTCGGACTGGAGCTGGCGACGGAAGGCTCCGTCGCTGATCGCCCGCTGGATGACTGTGCCGAGCTGCTTGCTGGTCATTGCATGCCCCTTTCGTCGCCTTCGTGTTGCGGGTCAATCTGCGCTTCGCCGGGTGGTCCGGCGACGCCTGCGGGCACGCCCGGAGCGTGCTCCTGATCACAGTCGGAGGACCTACTCAAGCTCCCCCACCTCTACCGGGTCGCCACGGGGCTTGCAGACGCCGCAGTGCAGCGCGTCCTCCACCACGAGGGCCCGGAGCGTGTCGTGTCGCTTCCCGCGAAAGACGTCGATCACGAACGGATGGGTCTTGGCGTGCTGCCGGCAGGCCCCGCGGCCACAGAACCGGCACGCGCCGAGCGCCGTCCGCTCGCAGCTCCAACAGTCCACCTAGCCTCCCCCGGCCGCCGCACCCAGGTGCGCCCCGACATAATGGCCCGTCCGCGTCCGGAATTCACCCATCGTCTCTCCGGAAGACTTCACCAGGGCGGCGAAGTCGGTCCGGTCGAGCGCGGCGACGGTCAGCGCGCCGGCAGCGGTCACCGTGGCGGTCCGGGGGCGGCCGAAGAGCAGGGCGATCTCGCCAAAGCCATCCCCAGGGCCCAGCGTCCGGGCGACGGTGCCGTCGGGCAGCGTGACCGTGGCCGTCCCCTCCCTGACCACGTAGTAGCGGTCGGCAGGGTCTCCGGCAGCGAACACCTGTTCGCCATCGGCGTAGCGGATGGTCCGCAGGCGCGCGGCGACGCGCTCCAGGGCCTGCCCGGAGAGCCCCTTGAAGAAGGGGAGCCGGCCCAGCGATTCCCGTTCGTCGCGATAGGCCCGGATCCGGGCGGCGACCTCGACCCGCTCCTTTACCCAGCGGTTGAAGTGGCCCCGCCCCAGCGACCACAGCTCGGCCGGCTCGAGCGCGGTGACGGTCGCCGTACGGACGCCGCCCTCGAGGAGGGCCAGCTCGCCGAAGCCCTCGCCCGGGATGATCGTCCCGAGGACCCGGCCGGAAGCGTCGGTCGTCT
>DATLEG010000206.1:0-5218 GCA_035525465.1 Saccharimonadales bacterium (SeqCode) | reverse complement strand
AATACGCGAAGCGACGGCATCGGCGGACACCTGGCGACCTACGCGTCCAGCGCATCGCTGTACGAGGTCGGCTTCAACCACTTCTTCAAAGGCAAGGACGACGGCCAGTTCGGCGACCAGATCTATTACCAGGGCCACGCGGCGCCCGGGATCTACGCGCGGGCGTTCCTCGAGGGCCGGCTGACCGAGGACCAGCTCGACCACTTCCGACGCGAGACCGCGCCCGGGCAGGGGCTGTCCTCCTACCCCCACCCCCGGCTCATGCCGGACTTCTGGGAGTTCCCGACGGTCTCGATGGGCCTCGGACCGCTCGCCGCGATCTACCAGGCGAGGTTCAACCGCTACCTGCACAACCGTGGCATCACCGACACGAGCGCGTCGCGGGTCTGGGCGTTCCTTGGCGATGGCGAATGCGACGAGCCGGAAGCGCTCGGCGCCCTCCATGTGGCGTCCCGCGAGGGGCTGGACAACCTCACGTTCGTCGTGAACTGCAACCTCCAGCGGCTGGACGGACCGGTCCGGGGGAACGGCAAGATCGTCCAGGAGCTCGAGGCGGTCTTCCGCGGCTCGGGCTGGAACGTGATCAAGGTGCTCTGGGGCCGCGAGTGGGACGATCTGCTCGCCCGCGATGTCGACGGCGTGCTGGTGAACAAGCTGAACGACTGGCTGGACGGCGACTCGCAACGCATGACGATCGCCGACGGCCCGTTCATCCGTCAGAACTTCTTCGGGCCGGATCCCCGGCTGGCGAAGCTCGCCGAGCACCTCTCGGATGACGATCTCCGGAAGCTGCGGCGCGGCGGGCACGACTACCGCAAGGTCTACGCGGCCTATCACGCGGCGGTCCGGCACACCGGTGCGCCGACGGTCGTCCTCGCCCAGACGGTGAAGGGCTGGGCCCTTGGCGCGAGCGTGGAGGCCCGGAACGTCACCCATCAGGCGAAGAAGATGTCCCTGGACGAGCTGAAGACCTTCCGCGACCGACTCGAGCTGCCGATCTCCGATGAGAAGCTCGCCGACGCGCCCTTCTACCATCCCGGACCTGACAGCGACGAGGTCCGCTACATGCTCGAGCGCCGCCGCCAGCTCGGCGGTCCGGTGCCGCGCCGCTTCGTCCGGGCGAACCCGGTCGGCACGGCCGACCCGTCGGCGTTCGCCGAGTTCCCCAAGGGCAGCGGACAGGCGGCAGCGTCGACGACGACGGCCTTCGCGCGGCTCCTGCGGAACCTGCTGCGCGACAAGACCATCGGCAAGCGGATCGTGCCGATCATCCCGGACGAGGCGCGGACGTTCGGCATGGACCCACTGTTCAAGGAGGTCGGCATCTACTCACCCCTCGGCCAGCGCTACGAGCCGGTCGACGCGGAGACGCTCCTGCCGTACCGCGAGGCCGTTGACGGGCAGGTGCTCGAAGAGGGCATCACCGAGGCGGGTTCGATGGCCTCGGTCACCGCGGCGGGGACGGCGTACGCGACGCACGGGCAGCCGATGGTGCCCTTCTACATCTTCTATTCGATGTTCGGCTTCCAGCGGACCGGGGATCAGATGTGGGCGTTCGGTGACGCACGCGGCCGTGGATTCCTGCTGGGCGCGACCTACGGACGGACCACCCTGAACGGCGAGGGCCTGCAGCACGAGGACGGGCACAGCCTGCTCCTCGCTTCGACGATCCCGAACATCCGGACCTACGATCCGGCGTTCGCGTATGAGACCGCGGTGATCGTCGAAGATGGTCTGCGGCGGATGCTCGTGGACGACGAGGACGTCTTCTACTACATCACCCTGTACAACGAGAACTACCCGATGCCGCCGATGCCCGAGGGCGTGCGCGACGGCATCCTGCGCGGGCTCTACCGCTTCCGGACCGGGCACACCGGGAGCCGCCGCAGGGTGACACTCCTGGGCTCCGGCGCGATCCTCCAGCAGGTCCTTCGGGCCCAGGAGCTCCTGGCCGACAAATACGACGTCAGCGCGGACGTGTGGAGCGTCACCTCGTATCAGCTGCTCCGGAACGACGCCCTCGAGGTCGACCGGTGGAATCGCCTCCATCCGGAAGCGAAGCCGCGCGAGTCCTACCTCGCCGGCCTTCTTCGCGGAGGCGGGCCGGTGATCGCCGCATCCGATTCGCTGAAGGCGGTCGCCGATCAGGTCGCCCGCTGGAGTCCGCAGCCGTTCGTCCCCCTGGGGACCGACGGGTTCGGCCGGAGCGATACCCGCGAGGCCCTCCGCCGGCATTTCGAGGTGGACGCCCAGAACATCGCCGTCGCCTCGCTCCACTCGCTGGCCCTCTGCGAGCAGTTCCCGAGCGCCGACGTGGCCCGGGCGATCGCCGAGTACGGCATCGATCCCGAGCGGCTGGAGCCGCGCCAGGCCTGACCGGCGATTCCCGCCAGATGAAAGACCGATCGCGCACCGTGCGACCAGCGGCGCATAATCGCCGCGAGTCTGGATGGGAGGATCGTCAGTGGCGGAACAGGGACCTCGCAAGATGGACCGGCGGACCCTACTCAAGAGCGCGGCGCTCGCCGCAGCGGTGCCGATCGCCGCGGCCTGTGTCGGCGCGCAGAACACCGGGGGAAGCGCCTCCACCGCCGCGCCGGCGGCGAGCGGGTCGGCCGCCGCGGCGAAGAAGCTCTCCGGCGATCTCAAGATCCTGCAGTGGAGCCACTTCGTCCCGGACTTCGACAAATACCTCGACGGCTGGGCCAAGGAGTGGGGTGATAAGAATGGGGTGAAGGTCACGATCGACCGGATCCCCCAGGCGGACCTTCCGGCCCGCTTCGCGGCGGAGGCCGGCTCCAAGTCCGGACATGACCTCATCGCGCACTTCGCGAACGGATTGCCGGCGCTCTTCCAGCCGAGCCTGGTGGACGTCAGCGACATCTGCGACCGCGCGGCGAGCAAGTACGGCGGGTGGCTACCCGCTGGCGAGGCGATCGGCAAGGTGAAAGGGAAGTGGTACGGCTACCCCGACTTCCTCGTGCCGTTCCTTTCCGCCTGGCGCACGGACAAGTGGAAGGCCGCCGGATTCACCAAGGAACACCTCGAAAGCTGGAGCGACCTCTTCGAGTTCGCGCCGAAGCTCAAGGCGAGCGGCAGTCCCGTGGGCACGGCGATGTCCCAGACCTCCGATGCCGAGCACACCTGGCGCTCGCTGATGTGGTCGCACGGGGCGTACGAGTTCAGCAAGGACGGAACGCAGGTCGCGATCGACAGCAAGGAGACCCGGCAGGTCTTGGACCTCGCCAAGGGCCTCTACGGGAACATGGAGAACGCGGTCCTCTCCTGGGCCGACGTGGACAACAACACCTACCTGCAGTCCGGCAAGGGGTCCTGGATCTACAACCCGATCAGCGCCTACCGCACCATCGAGACCCAGAACCCCGACCTGTTCAAGAACATCAGCATCGAGAACCCGCTGAAGGGCTCGGTCGCGCAGATCGCCTCCATCCAGTTCACGGTCTACGGGATCTGGAACTTCTCGAAGAACATCGATGCCGCCAAGCAGTTCCTCATCGACTACAGCGACGACTGGGAAGGCCAGTTCAAGGCGAGCAAGGGCTACAACAACCCGTTCCTCAAGGGCCACCAGAAGAAGCCGATGCCGGTCCTCGGCGCCGACCCGAAGCTCTCGCACCTCCAGGACATCGCGAACTTCGTGCAGCCGGTCGGCTACCCGGGGCCGTCCTCGCAGGCGGCGTACGACTCGCTGAACACGCACATCGTGACGGACCTGTTCGCGAACTACTGCACCGGAAAGAAGTCCGCGGACGACGCGATCGCGGAGGCGGTCAAGCGCCTCAAGGACTCGCTCGCGAAGTTCCCGATCTAGGTCAGGACCACGTGCCGGCGGCGGCCGGAGCTGTTGCAGAGGGTCGGAGCACACCGCTCCGGCCCTCTGTCGTTATTTGAGGGCGCCGCCGGTGATCCCCCGGACGAAGGTATCCATGAAGAAGTTGTAGGCGATCGCGACCGGGATCGAAACGATCAGCGCACCCGCCATGAGCGATCCCCAGAAGAACACATCACCGCGGATGAGATTGGTGACGACCCCGAGGGTGACCATCTTCTCCTCGGATGAGGAGACGAACGTGAGCGCATACACGTATTCCTGCATGACCAGGGTGAACGCGAAGATCACGATGGTGAGGATGCCGGGGATGCTGACCGGAAGGACGATGCGGAACATCGCCCCCAGTCGGCTGCAGCCGTCCACCCGGGCAGCCTCGGTGATCTCCCGTGGGACGTTCTTGAAGAACCCCATGAGCAGCCAGGTGCAGAAGGGGATCGTGAACGTCGGATACACCAGGGCGAGCGACCATTTGGTGTCGTTGAGCCCCAGTCCCGCGACGAGCTGCGACAGCGGGAGGAACAGGAGCGTGGGCGGCACGAGGTAGGTCAGGAAGATCCCGATCCCCAGGCTTCCCGAGCCAGGGAAGTTGTGCCGTGCCAGGGCGTAGGCGGCCGGGACACAGATCAGGACGGTGATCGCCACGACCGCAAGGCCGACCTGGAGGGTGTTCCGGACCCAGGTGACGAAGTCGGTCTGTTCGAAGAGGTACTTCACCTGATCGAGCGTGGGCCCCATGTTGAAGACGAGCGGGTTGTTCTCGAGGTTGTACAGGTCGTTCACCTGCTTGAAGGTCGTGATGAACATCCAATAGACCGGGAAGATCGCGAAGATGATGAACAACGAGAGCACGAACCAGAAGATGATGTCGTTCCGCAGCCGGCGACGGCGGAACGCCGCGGAGTGCGCGGACTTGGGACGAAGGGTCGTCGTGGTGGCCATCTAGTCCAGGGTCCTCGCCTTCAGGCTCCGGAGCATCACCAAGGCTCCGGCGAGCATCGCCGGGAAGAGGAACAGCGAGATCGTCGCTCCGCGACCCAGGCCGCCGGAGATGACCCCGGTCACGAAGGCGTACGACGCGATGACGTGGGTGGCATTCACCGGATTGCCGCGGGTCATGAGCCAGACGACGGTCATATCGGTGAAGGTGAAGACGAGCGAGAAGAGCAGGGCGATGAACAGGATCGGAGCGATGATCGGCACCATGATCTTCCGCCAGCGCGTAATGAAGTTCGCGCCGTCGAGGTTGGCCGCCTCGATGATCTCCTGGGGGACCGAGCTGATGCCGGCGGTGAGGATGATCGCGTTGAACGGGAGATTGCGCCAGACGTTCACGACGATGATCGAGATCATCGCCGGGATCTCCTC
>DATLEG010000185.1:0-4053 GCA_035525465.1 Saccharimonadales bacterium (SeqCode) | reverse complement strand
AGCCGAACTGACCCGGCTCGAACGGCGGCGGGATCGTCCGCGTGCCCTCGGTCATGAGGGATCGCGTCCGGAGTGGATCGACGTTGGTGACGGCGCCCGCGGCGAGGCTCGCGATGACCCACGCGGCGACGATCGCGAGACCGAGGACGAGCTGCCACGGGATGCGCCTCATGCGGCGCGCGCCGCATAGCGCGAGGCGACCGCATCGAGGGCGAAGCGCGCGAGCGCGATGGTGACGGCGAGCGTGCCGAGCAGCGTGCCGGCGGTCGCGGCGTCGAAACGGCGGATGGACTGCAGCAGCATCGCGCCGAGGCCGGGCCAGGAGAAGAACACCTCGACGACGGGGAGGGTCGAGAGAGCGATGCCGAGCCCGGTCGCGACCGCGCCGATGATCGGGACAGCGGCGTTCCCGAGCGCGTGACGGGAGAGGATGAGCGACTCGACCAGCCCCTTCGAGCGCGCGGTGCGGATGTAGTCGAGGAGCAGGATCTCGGCGATCGAGACGTACGTGATATTCGCGATCTGGGCGAACGGTCGCGCCCCGAGGACGATCGACGGGACGATGAGGTGGTCGTCCCAGCCGAAGCCAAAGCTCGGCCAGAGGCGGATCCCGTAGCGGGAGGTCATCTCCCCGCTGAGCATCACCATCCCGACGGCGAGCAGGAACGATGGCGTCGAGATCGCGAGGATGGTGACGCCAAGCAACGCGCCGCGGGCCCGCGCGGTACGGACGGCGGCCGCGGCGATGCCGGCCGCGATGCCCAGGAGCGCGGCCGAGCCGACCGCGATGAGCACCAGGACCATGCTCTTTGGGTAGGTGTCGAGGAGGACCTGGCCCATCGATCGGCGCTGCCCACCCAGGATCGAGGTCGTGGTCGCCTCGCCCAGCGAGCCGGCGAGCAGGCTGCCGAAATAATCCTGCGTGCCCTCGGCGGCCTGCTGCAGGATCGTCCCCAGGTCGGAGTGATCGATCCGGGTCCGCGCTGACACGAGCGCGATCTGCGCGAGGACGACGACCAGGATGAAGGTGAGGAGGATGAGTCCCAGTCGGAGGGCGATCGCGGACACCGCGCGGGCGGTCGGGGACCGCGCTCCCACCCCTCGCACCACCGTAGGATACCGAGATGGAACGGCAACAGTTCTATGTCACGACGGCGATCGCGTACGTGAATGACCGGCCCGGCCTGCATCACGCTTACGAATTCACCGGAGCCGATGCCCTTGCCCGTTTCCATCGCCAGCGCGGCCGTGAGGTCTTCCTGCTCACCGGCACCGACGAGAATGCCACGCGGATCGAGACCGCCGCGAAGGCCGCCGGCGAGGACACCCGCGTCTTCGTGGACCGCCTGGCCGCGGAGTTCAAGGAGGTCTGCCGGGTCTATGGGATCTCGGCCGACCGGTTCATCCGCACGACCGATGCCGACCATGTCGCCGCGGTCCAGGAGTTCGTCCGCCGCTGGATGAAGAACGACGACATCTATCTCACCACCTACGAAGGCCTCTACTGCACCCGCTGCGAGGCCTTCTACGAAGAGGCGGACCTGGTCGACGGGAAATGCGAATGGCATCCGACCGTGCCTATCCAGCGCCTGGAGGAGGAGAACTACTTCTTCCGCCTCACGAAGTACGAGTCGCGGCTCAAGGACCTGTACCGGGACCGGAGCGACTTCACCGTGCCGGAAGCTCGCCGGAACGAGGTGCTCGGCTGGCTGGACCGGGGGCTGCGCGACATCAGCGTCTCCCGCCGGAAGCTCACCTGGGGGATCCCGTTCCCCGATCACCCGGACCACACCGTCTACGTCTGGTTCGATGCGCTCATCAACTACGTCACCGGTGTCGGATTCGGCACCGACGATGCGCTGTTCGCCAAGTGGTGGCCGGCCGACGTCCATGTCATCGGGAAGGACATCACCCGGTTCCATTCGATCTATTGGCCCGCGATGCTCATGGCCGCGGGCATCGAGGTCCCGCGCATGGTCTTCGCGCACGGCCATCTGCAGTACGGCGAGGGACGGCTGTCGCGCTCGAGCGGGAACATGATCGACCCGATCGCCTCGGCCGAGGAGTGGGGCGCCGACGCGCTGCGCTACATCCTGCTGCGCGAGGCGCCGTTCCAGACGAGCGATGCCCCGATCTCCCCGGCGTCCATCTCTGCCCGGTTCAACGCCGACCTCGCGAACGGCCTGGGCAATCTGGTCTCGCGAACGCTGAAGATGGTCGAGACATACACCGGGGGCCGGGTGCCCGCGGCCGACGGAGCCGGTGAGTCGGAGCGGGCGGTCGCGGACGCCGCTGCGGCGGCGATCGCGGGGCACGAGGCCGCCGCTCCGCAGCTGCGGTTCGCCGATGCGCTGGCGGCGATCTTCGGACTGGTCGACGCGGCGAACAAGCATTACCAGCGGACCCAGCCCTGGCAGGCGGCGAAGGACCCGGCGCGGTCGGCGACCGTGTCCCCCGCGCTCTACGCCGGCCTGGAGGCGGTCCGCGTCGCGGCCCATCTTTTGTGGCCGTACATGCCCACCGTCGCGGACCGCATCGCCGCGCAGCTCGGCCTGCCGTCACCCGAGCACGCGGCCTGGGACGAGGTCTCGCGCTGGGGCGTCCTCCGCGCGGGCACCCCGGTCACCGTCGGGCCGCCCCTCTTCCCCCGGCTGCAGCCGGCCACGCCCGCGTAGCCGTCGCGTCGTGATCGACGCGCACGCCCATCTGACCGATGCGCGGCTCGTGGACGAGGTCGAGGCGGTCGTGGCGCGGGCGGAGGCCGCCGGCGTGCGCCGGATCCTCACCTGTGGCGATGACATCGCTTCGAGCCGCGCCGCGCTCCAGCTCGCGCAGGCGCATCCGGCGCTCCGGGTGGCGGTGGGTGTCCACCCGCACCGCGCCGCGTCACTCGACGCCGCGGCGCTGGCCGCGCTTCGAGAGCTCGCGGCGGACTCCCGGGTGGTGGCGATCGGTGAGATCGGCATCGATCACTCCGGACGCAGCGCCGCACCTGACGTGCAGGAGCAGGCGTTCCTGGCGCAGCTCGACCTGGCCGACGAGCTCGGCCTGCCGGTGGTCGTGCATGTCCGCGAGGCCGGCCCAAAGGTGCGCGCGCTGCTCGCGGCGCGCCGCCTGCGGGCACAGCTGCACTGCTACAGCGAGGGGCCGGACGAGATCGCAGCCTGGGTCGAGCTGGGCTTTGTCATCTCGTTCGCCGGTACGGTGACGTTCAAGGCGAACGGCGCCCTGCGCGCCGCCGCCGCCGCGGTCCCGGCCGGCCGGATCCTCATCGAGACCGACGCCCCGTATCTCGCGCCCCAGCCGCATCGCGGTCGCCGGAGCGAGCCGGCATTCATCGGCGCGACCTACGCCGCGGTCGCCGCAGCGCGGGGCATCACCGTCTCCGCGCTCGAAGCCGAGGTGGACCGCAGTGCGGCCCTCCTCTTCGGTCCGCGCTGGTGAGCCGCCTGCGGCGCCGAGGTGCCGCGGTCCTTGTCGCCGTGCTCGCGGTGTCGATCGGCGCCACGACGCTGCTGGCCGCGGCGTACGGCGGCGGCGCGCCTGCGGCACGGATCGACCGTGCGGTGAGCGCGATGGAGCGCCTTCAGGGTGTGCGGTTCACCTTCGAGGCGCACAGCCGTGCGAGCGGTGACGCGCCGGTCGGCGGTGACCTCACCACCGTGGTGCGGGGGACCGGGGAGCTCGCTCCCCCCGACCGCCTGCGGCTGCGGATCGAGATCGACGGGGAGCCACACGACATCGTCCTGATCGGCGATCGGGCCTGGGTCGACGGTCGCCCGGCTCCGCGGGGCCGGGTCGGTCCACTCGGGCGCCCGCTCGCCGCCCTCGAGGCGATCCGGGGAGGCGGCACCGCGCGGCCGCTCGGCCTGGGGTGGGCCGGTGGCCTGACCGCGCGCTTCCAGGTCAGCCTCGGCCCGCTCGACCTCCTGGAGCGGCTCGGTCCGGGGAGCGGCGTCGGCCCGGGATCCTCCGGGGTGATCGAGGTGGACCTCGGTCTGTTCGACGATCGCATCCGGGCCCAGTCGTTCCGGGTCCGGGAGAGCGCCGACG
>DATLEG010000149.1:0-5259 GCA_035525465.1 Saccharimonadales bacterium (SeqCode) | reverse complement strand
AGGCCGACACGCCGTTCTGGCGCGGTGGCGCCCAGCCGCGGGTCTCGTCGCCGGTGCCGGGCTGCTCGACCTTGATGACCTCCGCTCCGTGGTCCCCAAGCATGAGCGTGCAGTACGGCCCCGCGAGCGCCCGGGTCAGATCGAGGACCCGGATCCCAGCGAGCGCGCCGACCGGTCCAGCTGCGCCGCCGCTGATCGCCGGCAGCGCTTCGAGCGTGTCGCCATCGGCGAGGAGCGTGCCCGCCTCGCACTGCTCGCCGTTGACGATGAATGCCGCCGCGTCGGCCGCCGGGACGCCGAGCGAGCGCAGGATCTCGATCGCGCTCCGGCCCGCTCCGTCGACCTGCAGCTCCTTGACGCCCTTCGCGCTCCATTGACGCAGCTCGCCGTGGAGCACGAGCGTGATCATCCGCCCACCGGGGCGCCGGGCCCGCACCGCTCTGGCGACATCGAACGCAGAGTACCGTTGTGGATGTGACCGAGCGACTGGGGCTCTTCCCGCTCGGGAGCGTCCTCTTCCCCCAGATGCTCCTTCCGCTCCACATCTTCGAGCCGCGCTACCGGCTCCTGGTGAAGCGCTGCGTCGAGCGCGAGGAGCCGTTCGGTGTCGTGCTCATCCGCTCGGGGAGCGAGGTGGGCGCTCCCGCGGAGACCCGCCGGGTCGGGACCACGGCGCGGATCGTCGCGGCGACCCCGCTGCCCGATGGCCGGGCGTTCATCGTCTGCCAGGGGGAGCGGCGATTCGAGATCGTGTCGGTGGACACCGAGGCGGAGCCGTACCTCGTCGGTGAAGTCACGTATCTCGAAGACACCGAGGGCGAGCAGGCGGAGCCGCTCGCGTCGACCGCCGCGGACGCCTTCGGGCAATACCTCATGGGCATCCTTGCCGCGACGAAGGAGTCGAGCAGCGAGCAGGCGACGGAGGACCTCGGCGCGGGCGGTCCGCGCGCGGTCGGCTACCGGATCGCGGCGGCCCTCGGGATCGATGCCGACGACCGGCAGCGGCTGCTGGAAGCGCCGACGACCGCCGAGCTGCTCGGGATGGAGATCCGCCTCCTCGAGCGCGAGAACGTCCTGATCCGCGATCTGCTGGTACGGCTGCGGGCGCGCGGCGAGGGGCCGACGCTCAACTAGACCCTAACCGAGGCCGTCGGCGTGGCGGACGATCCCGTCCACGATGGTGGCGCGCACCTTCGCGCCGGCCCATTCCCCGGGCGGCAGCGCGGCAAGATCCCGGTCCACCACGGTCGCGTCGGCGCGCATCCCGACGGCCAGCGTCCCCGCTTCCCGCTCCCGCCCGGTCGCGTACGCGGCGCCGCTGGTGTATCCGGCGATGGCGGCGTCCAGCGTGAGTGCCTCCTGCGGCTGCCAGCGGTCCGGATCGGCGGGCCGGCGCCGATCCACCGCGGCGTGGATGCCGAGGAGCGGGTCGATCGGCTCGACGGGCGCGTCCGATCCGAACGCGAGCGTCGCCCCCGCCGACGCGAGCGCGCGCCAGGGGTAGGCCCGGCGCGCGCGTTCCGGGCCCCAATAGCGGTCGACCAGATCGCGATCGCTCGTCGCGTGGATCGGCTGCATCGACGGGATGATCCCAAGCCTCCCGAATCGCGGCAGATCCGCTGAGCGCACGAGCTGGACGTGCTCGATACGCTGGCGCAGCTCCGGGTGTGTCGACCGGGTCGGCTCGATCGCGTCCAGCGCCACCCGGACCGCGCGATCACCGATGGCATGGATCGCGACGGCGATCCCCGCCGCCGCGGCCCGCTCGACCGCCGGTCCGAGCACCGACGGATCGATGGTGAGCAGGCCGCGGTCTGTCGATCCGGCGTAGGGCTCCTCGAGCGCGGCGGTCTGCGATCCAAGGGCGCCGTCGCTGAAGATCTTGAGATGGCCGACCCGCAGCCACTGGTCGCCGAGGCCGGTCCGAACGCCGAGGGCGATCGCCGCATCCAACGCCCCGTACGGGATCCCCATCGCCACGCGGAGGGCGAGGTCCCCCCGCTCGTGGTGCCGGCCGAACGCGCGGAACGCCGCGGACGACTCGAGGTCTTCGATCCCGACGATGCCCCGCCGATGGGCTTCCAGCTGGCCCCGGGCGATCGCGGCGTACGCGTCGTCATCGTCGGGCGATGGGACGACCGCGTCGACGAGCCAGTTCGCGTTCTCCTTGAGGATGCCGGTCGCCCGGCCCCGCAGGTCGCGCTCGATCGCTCCTCCGGCGGGACCGCTGGTGGCGGCGTCGATGCCCGCGGCCTGGAGGGCGGCGGTGTTCAGCCAGCGCGAGTGCCCGTCCCGGCTGCGCAGCGCCGCCGGCCGGCCGGGGGTGACCCGATCCAGCTCTGTCGCCGTCGGCCAACGTCCCCACCGATTCTTGTCGAACCGCCCGCCCTGAAGCCACGCGCCGGCGGGAAGGCCGCGGGCCTGGATCTCGATCGCCGCGAGCGCCGCATCGACGGTCGGGGCATCCCGGAGATCGATCTGCCCCATCTGGATCGCCCACCACATGAAATGGACGTGGGTGTCGATCCAGCCGGCGGTCATGAGGCCGCCGGCCAGATCGACGGGCTCGGCGCCAGCCGACCTTCGGCGCAGCTCCGCCAGCCTGCCGACCGCGCTGACCCGCCCGTCCGCCATCAGCAGCGCCTCGGCGCTTGTGCCGTCACCGACATGGATCCGCCCCCCGTGGAACAGCAGCGCGGTCAAGAGTTCGCGTCCACCCAGGGTCGGAGGACCGCGGGGAGCGCGACCAGATCGTCCACGGTCGCGTCAGGACGCACCTCCGCGGGCAGGGGCCGCAGCTGTGTCCGTCGATAGACGGTCCGCAAGCCCAGCGCGCCGGCGCCCTGGATGTCCGCGACCGGGTTGTCTCCGATCATCACCGCTTCGGCCGCGCCGACCCCGGACAGCTCCAGCGCGCGCAGGAACATGAGCGGATGCGGCTTCCGCCGGCCGACCGAGTGGGAGCTCACGACCCCATCGATGAGCGGGCCGAGGCCGGCCCGGGTCCAATCGGCGAGGACCTCGGCATCGCCCCGGTACAGCGTGTTCGTCACCAGGACCACGCGCAGCCCGGTCGCCTTGCACCAGCGCAGCGCGTCGGCAGCCCCCGGGACCGGGGTGGACACCAGCTCGAGCGGGAGCACCGAGGCCGTCCGGAGGGCCTCCAGGTCGATGTCGCAGACGAGCCCCTCGGCCTCGAACCAGGCGGCCATCCAGCGGGTGGTGTCCTGTTCGAGCAAGGTGCCGTCATCCACCGGATCGAGGTCCGCGGTGATGAAGCGGTCGAACCACGGACGGTCGCCGAATGCCGTGCGGAGCGCGGCACGGGCGTCCGCCGCGCTCGCGGAGAGGGGCCGGAAGTTCTCGACGAGCGTGTCGCCGACGTCGAAGAACGCCGCCCGCAGCCCCACGCGGATATCGTACCGAGCGTGCTCGACTTCGATCAGCTGGCCTTCATCGAGAAATGGCGGCAGCGTGCGACACGAGGCGTCGTCGTCGCGCTTGATGGGCGGCAGCACGATCTCCTCGTCACCATCCGTGCCGGCGAGCTGGGCGACCGGGTGGATCTTCGCGGCCGCGATGCCAGCGGGGCGGTGCGGAAGAGCCGGCTGTCGATCGGTGACCGGGTGACCCTCGCGATCGAATATGTCGCGAGGGACGCGACCCGGCCGGATGGCGGCGGAGCTGCCGGCGTTGCCGGCGGGACGGTCCAGCCGGGCGCGGTCGTCCTGGGGACGATCGTGTCCGTCGGAGAGACCGCGGTCGTTGACTGCGGGGTGGCCCTGCTGGTCCGGGGGGACACGCTGGCCGGCTTCGCGCCGGGCGATCAGGTGCGCTTCACCGTGCCGGACGAAGGCACCGCCTACTTCATCCCGACGCGCTGAGCTTGTCGAGCTCCTCTGCGATCTCCTCCTCGTCGGGCACCTCGCGGAGCTGGTGGACATCGATGTAGCGGCAGATCCCGGACGCGTCGATGACGACGATCGCGCGCTCCGGCCGTCCGATCTCCTCGTTGAAGACGCCGTACGTCCGGGCGACCGCGCCGTGCGGCCAGAAGTCCGAGCAGAGCGGATAGGGAACGCTCCCAAGGTCCTCGGCCCAGGCCTTCAGGGTGTAGACCGAGTCGCAGGAGAGGCCCACGACCTGGGCCGATCCGCCGGCGAACCGCTCCTGGAGAGCGGCGAGCGCCGGCGCCTCCTGACTTCAGGTCCCGCTGAAGGCGAACGAGAAGAACGCGAGGACGACCCGCTGTCCACGCAGCGCGGAGAGCGTGATCGTGCGGCCGTCGTGGGACCGCAGGGTGAAGTCCGGTGCCGGATCCCCGACCGCGAGGGTCGTCGTACTCGTCGCGACCTTCGTCCGGCCCTTCGGTCTCACGACCCTAAGATAGGACGATGGACCGCACGACGGAGGCGAAGGACCTGGAGCGCCGACGGGTCCGCGTGAGCCGGGCGGACTTCCTCGGCTACAAGACGAGCTGTCCGTTCTGTGGCCAGGAGGTCGGGCCGCGCTTCGTGACCCGCGAGCACGCCGATGTCCCGCCGAACCCGCCGTACGCCGCCGGCGTCCGCTGCCCGCGCTGCCGGGAGACCTACGAGGCGCTGTTCACCTGACCGTCACGACGAGGAACACCCCCTCGTCCTCCATCCAGACCACCCCGTCGATGACCGGCCGGAGATGGATCCGGTAGATCCCGGGTGCCGCCGGTGCCTTGACCTGGAAGGTGAATGATCCGCTCTGACCGGGCGTGACCTGCGCTTCCGCCTGCACCGCGGGGCGATCGGGCGTGAGCCAGCTCACCGCCAGGCCCGACCAGGTCCGGTCATCCAGGTTGATCCCGAGGTTCGCCTGCTGTCCGGCGGCGCCCCTGACCCAGGGCCTCGTGCCGGTGTTCGTGAAGGTGAGGGTGAGCGGTGCGCTCGTCTGACCCGGTGCCAGGGTCGGGTAGGGCGACTGCGCGGCCCAACGGCTGTGGTAGCCGGCATCGCTCGTCACCACCAGGAACACCCCCTGGTCCTCCATCCAGGCCACTCCGTCGATGACCGGGCGGAGCGGCAGCCGGTAGACCCCGGGGGCGAGCGGAGCGCGGACCTGGAAGGTGAAGGTCCCCACCGCGCCCGGGGCGACCGATGTCTCCGTCGTCGTGGCGAGGCGGTTCGGCGACAGCCAGCCGTCGTTCATGCCGAGGGCGGCGAAGGCGGTCGTGTCGCCGTTCAGCCCGAGGTTCGCCTGCTTCCCCGTCAGACCGCGCTGCCAGGT
>DATLEG010000125.1:0-7545 GCA_035525465.1 Saccharimonadales bacterium (SeqCode) | reverse complement strand
CCGGATCTCGGTGGCGATCGACACCCCGCTCGTCCCGGGAATGCGGATCACCCTCGACCGCGGGATGCCGGTGACCCTGGTCGACGGCGGGCGGGAGCTCGCGATGCGCACCCGCCCCGGGACCGTCGCGGACTTCCTCGGGATGGCCGGTGTCTCCCTGGGTGGCCAGGACATCGCGGTCACCCCGCTCGACGCGATCGTCTCCCCCGGCGCGGTCATCCGGATCGACCGCGTGGCGGACCGCGAGGTCGTCGAGGTGCACGAGCTTCCCTTCACGGTGACGGTCGTCGAGGACACTGGCTACGAATTCGGCTGGTCCCGGATCGACCGGGCAGGCTCCACTGGCGAGGTCCGGCAGACCTTCATCATCCGCGCCGTCAACGGCGTCGAGAACGAGCGGGTCCTGGTGAGCACGACCGAGCTGCGCGCTCCGGTGAACGAGGTCCGCCGGATCGGCGCCCGCCCCCGGCCCGCCCCGGCGGCTCCCGCCGAGATCGAGGCGCTCATCCGGGCGGCCGCCGCGCGGTACGGCGCGGACCCGCAGCAGCTGCTCCGGGTCGCCTGGTGCGAGAGCCGCTATGACCCCTCGGCCTACAACGGGATCCTGGGGGCGTCCGGGCTGTTCCAGATCATTCCCGGCACCTGGGCCGCGAACAGCGTCCGCGCCGGATATGCCGGCGCGAGCGTGTGGGACGCGTACGCGAACGCCAACGTTGCGGCCTGGATGTTCGCGCGCGGCCAGGCGGGCCAGTGGGCCTGCAAGTGACGAGGCGCGCCGCACAGTAGGCTCACGGCCATTGGACGTCGGCGATCCGCGATCCCTGGACGCGCTCCTGCGCCGGCACCGGATCCGCGCTGCGACCAGCATCGGGCAGCATTTCCTCGTGGACCAGGGGGTCCTCGGCGCGATCGTGGACGCCGCGGAGGTGGGCCCGAGCGATGATGTGCTCGAAGTGGGCCCCGGCCCGGGCGTCCTCACCGCCGCGCTGGCCGCGCGGGCGCGCTCGGTCACGGCCATCGAGGTCGATCCCCGGATGGTCGCGCTCCTGCGGGAGACCCAGGACGGTCGCGCCAATGTGCGGGTGGTGGAGGCCGACGCCCTGCGGGTCGACCTGTTCTCCGCGGGGGACCGACCGCCGACCCGGATCGTCGCGAACCTTCCGTATCAGATCACCTCGCCGCTCCTCATTCGATTCCTTGGAGACGACCGGCGGCCCCCGCGCGTCGTCGTGCTGGTGCAGGCGGAGGTCGCCCGCCGGATCGTCGCGACCGAAGCCGACGCGAAGGAGCGTGGCTACCTCTCGGTGTTCTGCCAGTCATTCGCCACGGCGCGCATCGCCAGAGCGGTGCCGCGGGCGTCGTTCCGCCCGGCGCCACGGGTGGATTCGGCGGTCGTGGTCTTCGAGACCCGGCCCGAGCCGCGGTTCGCCCCACTCCCCGCTGAGCCGTTCCTCCGGCTGGTGAGCGACGTGTTCCGCCACCGTCGCAAGCAGCTCCGTGCGGCGCTCAGCTATGAGGCCGGCATCGATCGCGATCGGGCGACCAGGGCGCTCGCGGCGGCAGGCATCGACCCGCTCCGGCGCCCGGAGCAGCTGTCGATCGACGAGTGGATCGCCCTCGCGAGAGCGCTCGCGTGAGCCGGGCGATCGTCCTGGCCGCGCCGGCGAAGGTCAATCTGTCCCTCGAGATCGTGGGCCGGCGGGCCGATGGCTATCACGAGCTGGTGAGCATCTTCGCGACGGTGGACCTCGCTGACCGCGTCCGCGTCGCCGTCGGCGGTTCGCTCGACGTGCGGATCCGGCCGGATGTGGACGCGCCGGAGGGCGAAGACCTGGGAACCCGCGCCGTGCGGGCGCTCGCGGCGGCCACCGGCCGTGCCGCGGCCGCCCACGTCCGGATCCGCAAGCGGATCCCCGTCGCGTCCGGCCTGGGCGGCGGCTCGAGCGACGCCGGCGCGGTCCTCTGTGCCCTTGCGCGCCTCTGGCGGGTCGACACCGATCTCGGCCCGGTCGCGGCGACGGTGGGATCGGATGTGCCGTTCTTCGTCGCCGGGGCGCCGTACGCCCTGGTCCGTGGCCGGGGCGAGTCGGTCGCGGCCATTCCGTCTCCCGCGCTCCCGCTCTGGCTGGTGCTCGTGCGGGTCCGTGCCCGGGTGAGCACTCCGGCGGTCTTCGCCGCCCTGCGGCAGGACGACTGGACCGACGGCGCGGAGACCACCGGCCTCGCCACTTCGTTCGTCGCGGGGACCATCGATCCGGCGCGGCTTCGCGCGGCGTCCCGCAACGGGCTGCTCGCGGCGGCGGAGCGGGTCTGCCCGGCGATCGCCGAGGTCCGCGCGGCCGCGCTGGCCCGCGGGGTGGAGCTCGCGCTGTCGGGCAGCGGCCCGACGCTGTACCGGATCGCCGACGACCGGGCCGACGCGCTCCGCGTCTCCCGGCAGCTCCGTCGGATCGGACTCGACGCGCGGCCGTACGTCCTTGGGGTCGCGCTCTCCGCTAAGCGAGCGAGCGCTGTCCCCTTACGCTGAAACCATGAGCCAGAACAACGAGTCGGACGGCGCGGCCGGCGACACGACGGTCCGCCAGGCGGGCCAAAAGGGTGGGAAGAACACCGCCACCAAGCACGGTCCGGAGTTCTACCGAGAGATCGGGCGCCGGGGGGGCCAGGCCCGCAAGCGGCAGCTGGGCGCCGGCGGGTACGCGGAGCTGGGCCGCCGGGGCGGGGAAGCCCGCAAGGAGCAGCTCGGCAGCGAGGGCTACTCCGCGCTGGGCCGCCGGGGCGGGGAAGCCCGCAAGGAGCAGCTCGGCAGCGAGGGCTACGCGGACCTCGGACGCAAAGGCGGCCGGCGCGTCGCCGAGCTCATCAAGCGCGGAAAACAGCCCGATGGGGACGGGGAGTCAGCGGCCTGAGCGCCCGCCGCTCGTAAACTTGCGCCATGCCCGATCAGCATCCTTGGGGCGTGGCCAAGTGGTAAGGCAGAGGACTTTGAATCCTCTATCCCAGGTTCGATCCCTGGCGCCCCAGCCCGCCCGGCCCGCGCCCGGGGTCCGCCCGTTCCCGTGACCGCTCCGATCGCGATCATCCTGGCCGCCGGGCAGAGCACCCGGATGCGCTCGGCGATGCCAAAGATCCTTCACCCCTGCGCCGGCCGGCCGCTGCTCGCCTGGGCCCTGGAGGCCTGCGCCGGGATCGGGGCGCGGCCGGTGGTCGTCCTTGGCCCGTCGGCCGAGGCGGCGCGCGGCCTCATCCCGGAGGGCGCGCCGGTCGCGGTGCAGGATCCGCCGCGCGGCACCGGCGACGCGGTCCGGGTCGGGCTGGGTGCCTGCGCCGATGCGGAGGGCGAGGCCTACGTCCTCTATGGCGACACCCCGCTGCTGCGGGTCGAGACGCTGGAGCGGCTCCGCGCGCTCCGCCACGAGCGGGGCGCGGTCCTCGCCCTTCTCACCGGCACCGTCGGGATCGCCAACGCCTATGGCCGGATCGTGCGAGATGCCGCGGGGAATGTCGCGCGGATCGTCGAAGCACGCCTCGCCACCCCGGCCGAGCGCGAGCTGCCGGAATCGAATCTCGGCGCCTACGCCGTCGACCTGGGCTGGCTTCGCGCGGCGACGGCGCGCCTTCGGCCTAACGCCACGGGTGAGATCTTCTTCACCGATATCGTCGACCTCGCCATCGCTGACGGCCGGATCGTGGCCGCGTACTGCACTCCGGATCCCACCGAGGGCCTCGGGGTGAACACCCGCGCGGACCTCGCCGCCGCCGACCTGGCCCTCCGCGGGCGCATCCGCGACGCGCACATGGCCGCGGGGGTCAGCTTCCTTGACCCCGGATCGACGAGCGTGGACGTCGGCGTCGAGATCGCCCCCGATGTGGTCATCGAACGGGGCTGCGTGCTCGAGGGGACGACCCGGATCGGCACCGGCAGCCGGATCGGCCCCTACGCGATCCTGCGAGACACCACGGTCGGTGCGCGCTGCCGGATCGAGGGATCGGTGCTCGAGTCCGCGACCTGCGAGGACGAGGTGCGGGTCGGCCCGTTCTCGCATCTGCGTCCGGGGGCCTATCTCGAGCAGGGTGTGGAGCTGGGGAACTTCGGCGAGGTGAAGAACGCGCGCCTGCGCCGCGGGACCAAGATGCACCACTTCAGCTACGTCGGGGACGCCGATATCGGTGAGCGCGTGAATCTGGGGGCCGGCATGATCACGATGAACTACGACGGCGTGCGCAAGCACCGCACGACCGTGGGGAACGACGCGTTCATCGGCTCGGATACCCTCCTGCGCGCTCCGGTGACCATCGGCGAAGGGGCCGCGACGGGCGCGGGCGCGGTCGTGACCAAGGATGTGGCGCCGGGGATGCTCGCGGTCGGCGTGCCGGCCCGCTCGATCAAGAAGCGCGCGCTGAAGGCCTGATGGATCCCGCTGCCTGGCAGCTGCTCTTCCTCGAGCTGGTGCTCGTGATATTCCTTGCCATCCTCTCGATGAGCGAAGCGGCGTTGCACGCTATCCGCCGTCCGGAGCTACTCGAGGAGCTGACCTCCCGTGGACGGCGTGGCCGGCGGGCCGGACGGATGGGGGAGCGGCGGGTCCGTTATCTCGCGGCGGTGCAGGTCACCGAGTTCTTCGTCATCTTCAGCTTCGCTGGGATCGCCGCGGCCTTCATCGCCCCCCGCCTCTCGGAGCTGCTGCGCTTCTTCTTCAACATCTCCGCGGTGTTCAGCGACGTCAGCGCCGTCGTCGTCAGCGTGGCCATCCTCTCGCTGATCGCGGTCCTCTTCGGGCTGTTCGTGCCGCGGGCCATCGGTGACCGGCACGCCCAGCGGGTCCTCCTCGTGCTGGTCTGGCCGCTTGAGCTCGTCATCTTGCTCACCCGGCCGCTGGTGGCCGTGCTCTTCCTGCTCACGCGCATCATCACCAGGCCGCTCGGCGCGAACTTCGAGCGGGGGACGCTTGTGAGCGAGGAGGACATCAAGGCGCTCATCGAGACCGGAGAGGCCCAGGGTGTGCTCCAGGAGGGCGAGCGGGACATGATCCATTCGGTGTTCGCGCTGGGCGACAAGACGGTCGACGAGGTGATGATCCCGCGTACCGATATCGTCGCGATCGATGTCACCACCGCCCCGGACAAGGTCCTTGAACAGGTGGTGAGCGCGGGGCATTCGCGGATACCGGTGTTCGAAGGCTCGGCCGATGAGATCATCGGCGTCCTGTACGTGAAGGACCTGTTCCGGCGCATGGCCCGGGGGGAGAAGGACATCACCATCCGGCCTTTCCTCCGCGCGGCGCAGTTCGTCCCCGAGACGAAGAAGGTGGACGAGCTGCTCCGGGAGATGCAGCGCGACAAGGTGCACATCGCGATCGTGGTCGATGAATATGGCGGCACGGCCGGTCTGGTCACGATCGAGGACCTGGTGGAGGAGATCGTGGGGGAGATCCGGGACGAGTACGACGTCGAGCAGGAGCTCGTCCTGCCGGTCTCCGAGCACGAGGCATTCATGGACGCGCGCGTGCCGTTCGATGAGGTGAAGGAGACGTTCGGCCTGGATGCCCTCGAGTCCTCCGAGAACTACGACACGCTCGGCGGGTTCATCACCCACGCGCTCGGCCGATTCCCCAAGGCCGGGGAGACGGTCGACGCCGCCGGCGTCCGCTTCACCGTCGAAAGCATCGAGGGCCGCCGGATCCGCCGGGTCCGGGTGGTGCGCCTGATGCCGGCCGAGGAGCCGGCATGACCGGGTCGCCGGGGGATGAGGACCTCATTCGGGTCGCCTCGCTCGCGCGGCAGCGGGCCTACGCGCCGTACTCGAAGTACAAGGTCGGAGCGGCCATCCGAACGAAGCGGAACAAGATCCACTCCGGCGCGAACGTGGAGAACGCGAGCTACGGCCTCACGGTGTGCGCCGAGCGGTGCGCGGCCTTCGCCGCGGTCGCCGCCGGAGAGACCACCGATTGGGACGCGATCGCGATCGTCATCGATGACCTGCAGCTGCCCGCACCCTGCGGCGCCTGCCGTCAGGTGCTGGTCGAGTTCTCTCCGGGGCTCCGGGTCATCCTCGGCACCGTCGCCGGCCTCCGCCGCACGACGACCCTCGCCGAGCTCCTTCCGGAGCCGTTCCTCCCCGCCGCGCTCGGGCCGGCCCGAGGCGGCGAGCGGCCCTAGCCTGCGGGCGCCCTGACCGGCTCAGCGCCCGGGGGTCTGGGCCTCGGTGAGCGCGCGGTAGAACCGGGACGCGCCGGTCACGGCGATCTCATCCAGACCTTCCGAGACGACGTCGTCGGAGTGCTCTCCCGCGGACTCGAAATGCAGGATGCCGTAGTCGGCAATGAGGGAGGCCGGGAACGGTCGACCCAGGCTCACATCCTGGATCCGATCAAGGAGGAGCGCGGATTGGTGGCGCGAGAGCACTCCCCAGCGGGCGATGATCCGACGGTCGGTGAGCACCCAGACGCGCGATGACCACTGGAGCGCGCGCCATCCGACGATGAGCGCCACCAGCACGAAGACCGCGCCGGCGGCCTGCGCCCCCAGCTCGGCCCTGGCGGTCAGGGAGACGACGACCGCCGCCAGCACCAGGACCTCGAGGAGCACACCGAGGATCCAGAACGGGAACTGGCGGGCCACATCGAGGACGCACTCCTGGGGCTCGAGGACCACATCGCCGGGATAGGACGGGGTCATGCGACGCGGATGCTAGCCGCTCGCGGCCGCGACCGGCTCCTCGGCGCCGGTGGCCGCGCCGACCAGGGTCTCGAGGAGCGCGAGCGGCTCGCGGGCCGTGGCGATCGGCCCGATGCCACGGAGGACACCGAGCGCCCGGGTACGGTGAGCGGCGATCTCACGCTCGAGCTGCTCTCGGGTGCCCAGCTCGTCCAGGATCTCGCGGATCCGGTCGACCGATCCGGCCGGCAGCGGCGCCGGCGTTTCGAAGAGCGTGGTGAGCTCCGCGCGCAGGCGGGGGGAGGCCCTCTCGAACGCCATGACGACGGGCAGGGTCTTCTTCCGCTTCACCAGGTCGTTCATCGCCAGCTTTCCAGTGCGCTCGGTCGAGGCCCAGATCCCGAGGAGATCGTCGTGCGCCTGGAAGGCCTGGCCGAATTCATCGCCGAAGCGGGCGAGGGCGTCGCGGATGCCGGCATCATCGGTCGCCAGGACCGCGGCCCCCTCGCAGGCGGCGGCGATGAGCGCCCCGGTCTTCCTGGCGACCATCGCGCGATACCGCTCGACGGTCACGTCGGTGCGGGACTCGAAGCTGATGTCGAGGAACTGCCCCTCGCAGACCCGGACGCAGGCCTGATCGAGGAGACAGGCGAAATCAAGGATCCGCTCGGCGGGGAGGCCGTGCGCGCGCAGCCGCTGGACCGCCAGGCGGGAGGCGGCGTACATCCCGTCCCCGGCGTTGATCGCCTGCGGTACGCCCCAGACCGACCAGACCGTGGGCCGGTGGCGACGCGTCGGGTCGTGATCCTCGATGTCGTCGTGGATCAGGGTGAAGTTGTGCAGGAGCTCGAGCGCCGCCGCCGCGGGCAGGATCGTCCCGGTCTCGCC